>CAZQJR010000016.1:0-38821 GCA_964592825.1 uncultured archaeon
TCTGGCAGATGAGACGTTTAAAAATTTAAAAATCTGAAATCCGGACTTACCGAAACCGATATATTTCTCCCCTGCATTTAAGGTTTTGAGTTTTGAGCGGTCGTAGTCTAGCCTGGCAGGACACGGGCCTCCCGAGCCCGTTGCCCGGGTTCAAATCCCGGCGGCCGCATAATTTATAAAAAATTTAAATTATTTTAAATTTTACCTTTTCTGTTGTTTTTAAATTTGTAATGTAATCTTTTATAGTTACCGCCAAAGTGTACGTCCCTGATTTTGAAGGAAGATGAGGTGAATTTAGTTTATAGTGTAGAAAATTAGCACTTGTAAATCCGCAATCCCTTCCAACATCATATGAATTTTTCCAAAGTTGTAATCCTTCTGGATCGAATAATTCCTCATATATGTGAATATCGTATTTTCCATTGTGAATAACATTGTAAACGTCATAGGTGGCCTCAAAATACTCGCCAGCTTTATAGGTACTTTTTTGTAGGTGTATTATGATCTTTGGAGGCTTATATATTTCTTTAGTAACTTCTGATGATTTGTTTTTTACTTTTGATATTGAATACAAAGATTCTGTGTTAAATACAATTTTCCATGTTGCAAGTTTTACTCCTGTAAAAAAGTCACCAAAGTCGTACTGTATTTTTAATCCTGTTGCCGATTCTGGTATCTCAAATAGTATTTTACCTCTTGTTCTTTCGCCTGGATACAATTCTTTAAGAGCCTCTAAGCCATCGTCACCATTTTTGCAGTCTCACCAACCTTAAGGTTAAGTACGGTTGGTGTTACCGTTGTAGGTAGTGTTTTAGTATATTTTTGTTCAGGTGGGCTTTCAACTTTTACAGGCACTTCTTTTTCTATACAACCAATTACAAGCAGAGTAGGTAGTAGATATATCGCTACGAAAACTAATAACTTTAACTTCACGTCACCATCTCCTTAAATTTTATAGAATGCGATCGAACACGATGTAGATATAAACTTTGCTAAATTTGTTAAATTAATGATACTTAAATAGTATAAGCTGATTAACTGTAAATTTAGCGATTAATGAACTTGAGAAAAGCATCATTAAAGTTTGTAAGAAAGTTTCTCAAGGAAGTCATGGACAACTTTCTCATATCGTCTTTTTTCATCATCAGAAATATCTTTCAGCTGTATTACTTTAACAAACTGTTCATATTGAAATTTGACAGAATTGTAATGCGGGGGGGGGGATTTGAACCCTCGAACCCCTACGGGACGGGACCCTAAATCCCGCGCCTTTGACCTGACTCGGCAACCCCCGCTTCGACGAAGTATTGACGGGAACATCATTTAAGCGTTTTCGTTAGATTTCGAAGTACTCCTTCTCCAAATCCTTCACGTCCTCAGCCCTTCCCTCCTTCACTATCTTCCCTCCAACGAGAACGTAAACCCTATCCGCCACGTCGAGGGCGAGACCTATGTTCTGCTCTACCAAGAGAATCGAAAGCTTCAACTCCTCCTTTATCCTCTTCAGCGCGTCGGATATGGTCTTCACGACTATAGGAGCCAACCCCATGGACGGTTCGTCCAAGAGCATCAGCTTCGGCTTGGACATCAGAGCCCTCCCTATTGCGACCATCTGCTGTTCTCCCCCGCTCATCGTCCTGACCAGCTGATTCCTCCTCTCCCTAAGCTTCGGAAATAGCGTGTAAACGTACTCCAACCTGTCTTCGCACTCCCCAAGCAAAGCTCCGAGCTTCAGGTTGTCCTCCACGCTCATGTTGGGAAAGAGCCTTCTACCTTCGGGACATATCGAGATACCGAGCCTAATCCTCTCGTGGGTTTTGAGGTTAGATATGTCCCTTCCGAAGAACTCTATCCTCCCCCTCGTCTTCACGAGCCCGCATATTGCCTTCAGAAGCGTGGTCTTTCCAGCGCCGTTCGGCCCCAAAACCGCCACTACCTCTCCCTTACCCACCTTTACGTTAACCCCCCTAAGTATCTGCGCTTTGTCATAAAACGCGTCGAGATCCTCAAGCCTCAACATTCGCATTCCCCAGATACGCTCTTATCACCCTCTCGTCCCTAACCGCCTCCTCCGGACTTCCGTCGAATATGACCTTGCCGAGGTTGAGGACTATCACCCTCTCCGTAAGGTTGAAGAGTTCCTTCAGCCTGTGCTCTATTATCACCTGCGTTATGCCGTTCTCGTTCAACTCCCTTATTATCGCGTCGAGCTCCTCCGCCTCCTTCGGACTGAGACCCGAAAAAGGTTCGTCGAGCAACAGAACCTTCGGATCGGTTGCGAGAGCCATTCCTATGCTCAACCTCCTCAACTCCCCTTGGGAGAGATTCTTCGCGAGCATGTTCCTCTTGTCCCACAACCCCATCCGTCTCAGTATCTCCTCCGACTTCCCGTTCCAACACGCGACCTCGACGTTCTCCTCGACGGTCATGTTCTTGAACACCCTAATTATCTGAAACGTTCTTACGAGCCCCATCTTAACGAGTTGACTCGGTTTCTTACCGACGACGCTCTTGCCCCCCAGCTTAACGTCCCCGGAGTCAGGTCTTATAAATCCCGATATTACCCCGAAGAGCGTGGTCTTTCCGGCACCGTTCGGGCCGATTATTCCGAGGATCTCTCCCTTCTTCACCTCAAAGCTGACCCCGTTGAGCGCGTGAATCTCGCCGAAGCTCTTGGTAACCCTCTCCACCCTCAGCATGTCATTCTGTTACTAATTTGCACAATATTTAAATATTGCCGTTCTCTCGCCTCAAACATGAGGCACGTCGCCCTATTCCTCTTGTTAGCATTGCTCATACCAGTTGCGAACGCGGAAGTGATAAAGATCGGAGTAATCGGGCCTATGCAGACGAAATACGGTTTAGCTATGAAGCATGCGGTGGAGCTCGCGGCGAAGGAAATAAACGAACACGGAGGGATCTTGGGCAGGAAGGTGGTCGTTATAACCGCGGACACAAGGTTCGACTCCAACACCGCAACCACAGCGTTCAGGGATCTCGTCGACAGGGGTTGCAGGGTGATAATAGGCGGGTTCGCGAGCGGAGTTGCGCTTTCGATGATGGACACGATGGCTGATCTCGCGAAGACGGGGCACAAGGTATTATGGCTCGGAGACGCCTCCTCCCCGAGGATAACCGCTCTCGTGGCGAAGGACTACAAGGATTACAAGTACTACTTCAGGGTGCTAACCTTGAACGCCTCCACGTTCCCGCTCGACATGATAGACATGCTCGACTTCCTCAGGGCGCAGGGGCTGAAGATCAAGAAGGTGGCGATAATAAGGGACAACGCCCTTTGGACGGATGACGTGATGAAGAAGTTCAGACCTTTGCTCGAGAAGCACGGATACGAGATAGTCATCGACGAGAAGGTCAGCAGGGGGCAGACGGACTTCTCCTCCTTCCTCCTAAAGGCTCAAAAGGAGGCGGACGTGATAGTTCCGATCCTCGCCCACGTCAACGGAGCGTCTTTGGTCAAGCAGTGGGCGGACATGCACATCGGCATACCCATAGCGGGGCACGATCTCGCAGCCATCGATCCCGACTACTGGAACGCCACGGACGGTAAGTGCAACTACGAGATATACACCGCCGACGGAGGATCGGTGCCCGTTCCCATAAATCCGAAGATGGCGCACTTCCTTAAAGCTTACAAGGAGGAGTACGGGCATCTGCCGGAGGCCTTCAGCGCTTACGGTTGCTACGACGCCGTTTACCTCTACAAGACGGTGGTCGAGCAGGCTTATAAGCACGGGGCTAAGGATCCTTTCGATCCAGACGTGCTCGTCGAGTACTTGGAGAGGTACAACGCCACCCATCCCTACGAAGGGATAAGGGGCAAGATCGCCTTCACCAAGAACCACGACCTACTCTGGGGCAACGGTTACATAAGAAACTGGATCTGCCAGTGGCAGAACGGAAAACAGGTGGTGCTTTATCCGAAGAGCGTAGCTACCGGAAAGCTCGTGCTCCCCAAGAAAACTGCCAAAAAGGGTCCGGGCTTTGAGATTGTCGCGGGACTCGTAGCTCTGATGGTCGGATACGCTCTGAGGAGATCATCGTAAAATTCTTAAATTTTTTCCAAACTCCATGGCGGTGATGCTGGAGATCCTCATATACGGCGTCATCATCGGTTCCATATGGGCTCTCGTCGCGTCGGGCTTTAGCTTGGTCTTCGGAGTTGCGAGAATACTCAACTTCGCCCACGGAATATTCTTCATCCTCGGAGCTTATTTGGCGGTCGTTCTCTTCCCTTACCTCGGCTTTCTCTCAATAGTCCCCTCCGTCCTGATGGTGGGAGCTTTCGGATGGTTCGTTTACAGATTCCTCATAAGCCCCATAAAGGGATACGAGGTAATGGTCATCCTTATAACGCTCGCCTTGGCTCTGCTGATGGAGCAGATAGTCCTCGCGATATTCAAGGACGTGTCCATATCCTTTCCCCTCTTCCTTTCCGGAGTCGTGTTCCTGTTCGGAGTTCCCGTTCCCGAGAACAGACTGCTGATAACGGCCATAGCCTTTGCGGTCATAGCGATCCTCGACATTTTCATAACGAGGTCTAAGACGGGCAAGTTCATCACGGCCACGTCCCAAGACATGGAAGCTTCGATGCTCGTTGGAATAGACGTTGAGAGCGTGTACTCCGTTACGATGGCCATATCCGCAATGCTCGCGGGACTCGCGGGAATACTCTACGCCCAAATATACGCCGTAAATCCGGAAACGGCGCTGAGAGTTCTGATATACGCCTTCGCGATAGTCATACTCGGAGGGCTCGGTAGCGTTAGGGGGAGCGTCGTGGCGTCCTTCATAATAGGTTTCATCCAGACCGCGGTATCCACTCTTTACGATCCGAGGTGGGCTGAGATAGTCGCCTTGGTAACCATAATAGTCGTGCTAATAGTGAGACCCAAGGGGTTGTTCGGGGTGGAGTGATATGAGGTGGCTGGTGCTCCTGATCCCGCTCCTCGTAGCCCCTCTCGTAGCTCCGCAGTCTCTCATCTATCTCCTCGGACTTACGTTCATATTCGTGGTCTTCGTTGTAAGCTGGGATCTTATAGCCGGATACGCGGGGCAGATAAACTTGGGTCACACCGTTTTCATAGGTATAGGGGCTTACACGACCGCGCTACTGCAAAATCCGGAAAGGATAGGGTTGCACTTGAACGTTCCCATCTGGGCGTCGATACTGGCGGGAGGATTCGTTGCTTTGGCCTTCGGATTCGCCATAGGGGCGGTATGTCTCAGGCTTAGGGGATACTACCTCGCCCTCGTTACGGCGATACTTCCCCTCATATGCATCCAGCTTCTGAACGTTTACTCGAACGTTTTCGGGGGTTACGAGGGGTTCTCCGTGGGGTTCGGAAAGGCTCTCGCACCGAATCTCGTCGAGGAGTATTACGTGACCCTCCTGTTCATGATCGTCTGCCTGCTCTCAATCACGCTGCTGGTTCGCAGTCCGCTGGGGAAGAAGCTGAAAGCCGTTAGGGAGGATGAAGAACTCGCGGAGGCGGTGGGGGTCGATGTTGTCAAGTACAAGCTCATAGCTTTCTGCCTGAGCGCCTTCTTCGCGGGAGTGGCGGGGGCTGTGATGGTTCACTACAGGCTCACCGTCGGCCCCGATTACTTCGACGTTCCCCTGATGCTCACGATAATACTCGCCGCGGTCATAGGGGGCTTGGGAACTATATACGGCCCCGTGCTTGGAGCTTTCATGGTTTACCTCGCTAAGAACTACGTTTTCTCGGCGATAGTTCAAGCTCTCTCCTTAAACGTGTCCGACGAGATCTTCCTCTACGCTCTGCTCATCCTGATCATACTGAAGTGTCCGGAGGGAATATTCGAGAAGATCGGGAGGGCGATCTCATGATCGTGGCGATTCCGAACAAGGGAAGGCTGAGCGAACCTTCTTTGGATCTGCTGAGGCAGGCTGGGATTAAGCCTGAGCTTGAGGGCAGGAGGCTCGTCGTTCCGACCAACAACCCCAACGTGAGCGTGCTCTTCGCGAGGGCGAGGGACATTCCGGAGTACGTGGAGATGAACGCCGCTCAGGTTGGAATAACCGGATACGATATGGTGGTAGAATCGGGGGCGGACGTGGAGGTTCTCCTCAAGCTCGGATTTGGAAAGGCCAAGCTCGTGGTTGCGGTTCCCGCGGATTCGGGAATAGGGAGCGTAGAGGATCTTGACGGGCTGAGGGTTGCGACGGAGTTCGGAAACATAGCGAGGCGATTCTTCGAGGAGAAGGGAGTGAGGGTGAAGATAGTCGAGGTCTCGGGGGCGTGCGAGAACGCTCCCCACATAGGCATAGCCGACGCCATACTCGACCTAACTTCCACGGGAACGACGCTTAAGATGAACAACCTGAAGGTTGTGGGGGAGGTTTTAGAAACCGAGGCGGTGTTGATAGCGAACAAGGAGCACGTAGAAGATTTCGAGGTGAAGGCTCTCGTAACGTCCGTGAAGGGCGTTCTGAACGCGAGGGGCATGATGTATCTTATGATGAACGTGCCCGAAGGTGCGCTCGAGGATGTGAAGAGGATAGTCCCCGGCCTCAAGGGGCCGACGGTGATGAAGGTGGAGGCCGAGGGTATGCTCGCAGTCCACGTCGTGGTTCACGAGGACGAGTTGTTCGGAGTTTTGGAGAAGCTGAAGAAGGTCGGGGCGAGGGACATACTTATAATTCCAGTTCAGAGGCTCATCTACTGAGGAGCTTGGATATCTGCTCTAAGAGCACGCGGTAGTTGGACACTACGAACTTGATGAGATCGGCGGCCATTTCGAGCTTGAGGAGTTGGTAAGCCCAGACCTTGAACACCTCTATTTTCGTAAGACTCGCGACTCCGAACAGGACGAGAGCGGACGAGAAAGCGGAGAAGAATATTACGAGGAGGGACTCCCAAAGCCTTATGCTCAGAACGGCCTTTATCAGGATCAGATAAACTACGAGGGATATGACGGGGGCGAACATCCTGTAGGTCGGTATTAGGGAAGTTACCCAATACAGCACACCGCAGAATACGACGGCTATGATGTTGACGAGCAGCACGTCCAAAAACTTCCTGTCCCTTCCCACACCCTTGAGGCTGAGCCACATGAAGAGGCTGAGGAGGTATATGAGGAGAAGGGCGAACGCGAGCCCCAGCAGTAGAACTATCATCTTCAATCGTTGAGAGCCTTAATATTTAAAGATTTATCCCGAAGGTTTTTATAGTTCGAGCTCATTCTGGGAGCGATGATCGTAGTGGCTTCGAATCTGCACGGGAATCTGGTGGCTCTGAGAAGGCTTTTGGAGGAGGTAGAGAAGCTCAGAGATGAGGGAAAGGACGTTAAGGGGATCTACGTTCTCGGAGTTTTCGGATACATGCCTTATCCGAGGGAGGTTCTTGAGGAGATCGTGGAGAGGGGGATAGAGGTAACGAGGGGCAGGATAGACCATCTTATAGCTAAGTGGAAGGACATGAGCGAAGAGGAGAAGGAAGAGATTCCAGAGTTGGAGAGATTCGTAGTGGAGTGGAACAGGGAGAGGCTTGGAAAGGAGGGAAGGAGTTGGATAAGGAACGAGGTTCCGGCGTTTCTGACCGAGAAGTTCGGAGACAACGAGTTCCTCTTTACCTACGGAAGTCCTTTCGATCCTATCAACGGGGAGGTTCTTCCGAACCAGCCCTCGTCGTACTACGAGAGCATCCTCGCACCCTTCAAGAAGTTCGAGATGTTCGTTGTGGGGGGATACGAACCGTTCATAGCCGAAACGCCTTACGGAAAGTTGGTCTGTCCGGGGGTTTGCGGTTTCTACAGGAAGGGGAGCCGCCCCACGTTCGCGCTTATAGATACGAGGAGTTTGGACGTGTCCTTCTACGACTTCGATTTCGACAGGGGGGAGGTGGAGAGAAGGATAAAGGAGGAGGGATTACCGGAGGACGTAGTTAGGATCCTGCACCACGGAACCGTTATCTGAACACGTGCCTCTTAACACCCTTCATTCTTATTAGGGGCTTGGAGAGGTGTCTTCTTGCGCAGGGCGGAACTTCGTAAAAGCCCGTGTCGAGATCCCTTTTAATTTTCCTCCTTATCTTTTCGAACGCCTTCGTCTTGCAACGCTTGCACCTGAAGCCCTTTCCCCTGCCGGCTGAGTCCATCCTCCTCCCGCACTTCGGGCATATCGGATTCTCCTCAATCCAAACATCAGCGAGCTTGAGAACGTTTATCTTCTCCAAGTTGATCGTGTCCCTCTTCATCGAGCCGTAGACCTCCACAACGTCCCCCTTCCTCAGCTTCCTTACGACGTGTCTGAACTGCTTCGTCGGCTCGAACGCGGCGCACTTGACCTCACCGAAGGCGGTGTCTATAGTGAAGAATACGTGCCCTCCCGTTATGTCGTAGGGCTCTTCAACCACGACACCCCTTAGAACGTAGGAGTGGTAATTCTCGAGCTCCTTTATCTCGTTTTCGGGGATCAAATGCATGTCCGTCCCCTGATTAGTTATGAATATCATGTACCTATCGATAGGCTCCGTCTTGACCATCTCGAACGCCCTCATCACTGCGTGGAAATCGTCGCCCCTTATTCCGAATAGAACGGGATCGGGGGAGTTGGGAACCGCAACGACGCACTCGTTGCACCAGTCAACGGTGTCCCAAGTTCCCGGATACGTTTCCCAGTCGGCGTCGAAGAACGACTCCTCGTCCACTTCCCTTTCCGTTCCAAACCTCTCGGGACTTCTGTAAGCCAACAACTCTATGGTGTAATCCGTCAACTCCAGTCCGATCGATGCGAGAGCACCTATGAGCCCGAGACCCTTCTTGAACTTCAGGTGAGGTAGCATGTACTTTCCTATTATGAAGAGGGCTTCATCAAGCAGAACGACATCCCTAACGGCCTTCAGCGCGAACTTCGATAGGACGTTCATAACGTCGTCCCTGTCCTCTACAAAAACGACGCCGGGGTTAGTTTTTTCGTGTCCGAGCTCGGCGTGTTCCTCCACCACCTCCTTCATAACCTCGATCGCTTCGTCCCTCCTGTCTTCCTCGATTTCTAAGAGGAAGGAAACCGCCCCGTTTCCCCTCGTCTTGAAAGGAATGGTCGGATTTAGTCTTATGAGGCGGGGAAACCCAAGTAGTTTGAAACCCTCCCTTTCGAGTCTTTCTATTGCGAGGGTGGCCAAGTAGGTCGTGCACATACCGTTAGGCGAGTCCGTGTCGTCCATTCCGATCCAGAGTCTCATCCTACCTCCGTTGGATTCGAGGAAATAAAGGTTTTTAAAAAATTAGAAGAGATCGTACCGTTCGAGCCAAACGAAACTGTTTCTCCTCCTCTTAACCGTGATGGGGATAACACCTCTCTCGAATTCCTCCTTGGCTATCTCCAGCGGATCCGTCTTGTCCGTTTCTATCAGTACGGGGGCGCCCATGGCTATCTGCAGAGCCCTCGCTCCGATGATACGGGCTTTCTCAAACCGAGTATATTTAAAAGGGAAGGTGGTTTTGATAGGCATCACCCCTGAGTGGGGCCGCCGAGATTTGAACTCGGGTCACCGGCTCCCGAAGCCGGGAGGATAACCAGGCTACCCTACGGCCCCATGGAATCGGGCGAACTCCTTTATCACGGACTTATACGTCAGGAACATCCTCCTGCAACAGTACCTTTCTATGCCGAGTTCGTCCAACGCTTCCTTCGGCGTCTTCCCCTCCTCCTCTACCTTCCTCCTGTACTCCTCCCAAAGATGCCCGATCACCGCCCCGCAGCTGAAGCAACGGACGGGAAACATTTTTTGATCACCTGTAGGAGGTCTGCCTCCTCTTCCTCGCTCCTCTTCCACCCTGCTTCTTCGGCTCCTTCCTCCTCACGTCGTTCACGAGCAGATATTTGTCGTACTGCAGATAAGCTTTTCTGAGCTCCTCATCACCGCTCCATTCAACGAGACCTCTCGCAATAGCCGTCCTCGCAGCTTCAGCCTGACCCATCACTCCACCTCCCTTGACGGTCACGTCTATGTCCACCTGCTTCGCGAGATCCTTCGCGATTATCAGGGGCTCCATTATGGTCATTCTCGCGAGCTCGGGCTGGTATATCTCTATGGGTATCTTGTTTATTCTCACCCTTCCTATCCCCGATCTGACGACCGCCTTCGCGATTGCGGTCTTCCTCTTACCGCTCGTTATCACGATCTTCATACTCACACACCCCTAAACCCCAAATACCTGCTAACGTCCGCGAGGGTTACGAACTTGTCCGTCTTACAAACCTTCTCATACAGCGCGCACTCGACGACCTCGAACTCCTTATCCTTTAGCTCCTCGGGAACTCCCATGAAAACCCTGAGCCTCCTATACGCCTCCCTACCCCTCCTGCTCTTCCAAGGCAACATGCCCCTGACCGTCCTCTTGAATATCCTCTCGGGATGCCTCGGGAAGTAAGGCCCCTTCTCCTTGCTCCCCCTGTCGTACTTCTCCTTGTACCTCTGAAATATCATGTCCCTGTCGCCGGTTATTATCGCCTTCTCCGCGTTGACCACAACTATCTTTTCCCCGTTGAGCAACCTCTTGGCTATCACGCTGCTCAACCTACCGAGCACGTGCCCCTCCGCGTTTATCACCCTGTAGTCGTCGCCCAACTTCTTTAGCACCCTCCTAACGTTCACCGTCATTCCGACCACCCTACGCCATTATCCTAACGCCCGAACCCTTCGGATTCGTTTCCATTAGCTCCTTTATCGTAATACACTTTCCACCAGCTTCCGTTATCTTCCTCTTAGCGGTTTCGGAGAAGCTTAGGGCGGCGACGGTTACGGCCTTGCTTATCTTCCCCCCTCCGAGCACCTTGCCGGGAACGAGCACCGTTTCTCCTTCGTTGGCGTACCTCTGTATCTTCGCCACGTTCACCTCTGCATAAAGCCTTTTTGGCTTAGCAAGTCTTTCGGCGATGTCCTTCCATATCGGAGCGTTGTTGGCGGCGGAGGCCTTTAGCAGTTCATCGATCAGCCTGACGAGGTTCGGATTGGACTTTCTCTTCACGAGTCTTCTTATTTTGCTCATAGCAGAGAATCGCGGAGGGTTGGATATTTAAATGTATCTTCCGATCGGGGGTTCGATGGTAAGACATTTCCCCATCGACGATTGCGAGCAAAGAAAAGCTATGCCCCCAAGTCGTGGAAGAAGCTGTAAGGGAATACTTCAAGAAAGAATAAGTGGAAGGAATACGACGAAACTACTAAGAGCTTTCTTATAACTAAGTTCGGTAAGGAGATAGCGGAGGAGGTTTGAAAGTGGGAGAAGTGGTAATTAGGGTTAAGATTCCGAAGGAATTCGAACACCTGAAGGATAGGATTGAGGAGACGGTAAATAAGGAGGCTGAAATGTATAATGATATTTACGAAATTGAACGTTTAGCTACGCTCGACGTTGAAGATTTTAAGGAACCTTGTGAGAAGGAAGGTATAACTATAGTGTATGAATCCTAATCACCGCATTGGCTTTCGTCTCTACCCTTTCGCTTTAACGACGTTCAGTTGAAATGTAGTTCGGATAAATCCTTAAGGATCAGAAGAAGTCTTCGAGCGTCTTCATTCCGGTCGGCTTTTTCTTTCTCGTAGTCTTCTTTTTCTTCTTTTCCTCCTTCGGCTTTTCCTCTTCGACCTTCTTCAGCCTCTCCTCTATTTCCCTTTCGATTTCCTCCGGCTTCTCCTCCACAACCTCCTCGACCCTATGAAGCTTGTGTTTCCTTACGAACTCCTTTATCTCCTTAGCCCTCTTCTCGCTACCAGTAAGAATCGCCAACTCCTCCTCGGTGAAATCGTAAAACGCTGCGACCATCGCGGCGGTTTTTACGTCCGCATTTCTCAACAACGTGACGATGTAACCGAGCATCTCCGTCAAAGCCTTCCTCTTCGACATGTGCGAATACTTCGCTATCTTCTCCACGATCTTTTTGAACTTCTCCCTTCTATCCTTGAACTGAACGAGTAGTTGCCAGACGTTCGGTCTCTGGTACCTCGTCCAACCGCCCTTGGCCTTCTTCTTCGCCTGCTGAACTCCGACGGTCATCAGATAGCTCGCATACCTCCATAGTCTGTAGAACTGCCTTCTCCTAACCCTCCCCAAGAACATGTCCGCCCTCGAAAGCACGAGGTAAGCTTTCAGCAGATCCTCACCCTCGTATTCCAACGGCAGGTTCTCGTCTATCCAGACTATTAGATCCTCGGGCGACTCGTCCAAGAGCATAGCTTCGCCGTAAACCGAGGGATTGAACGTCTTGAAGATCTTCTGCATAACTTTGAACACATCTGTCTCTTGAGTTCTCTTCGCAACCACTACATCCTCGAGCTTAATTTCCTTCTTACCCTCCGCTATGGCCTGCAGATCGTTTATGGCAGCCCTAAGATCCCCACCTGCATTCCTCGCTATCGCCTCCAACGCCTTCCTGTCAGCTTTGATGCCTTCTGCCGCGCATATCCTCTCCAAAACCTTCACGATCTGCTGAACGGTCAAACGCTTGAATGTGATCATCTCGCAGAGATTCCTAAGCTCGGGGGAGAGGTTGTATGGATCGTTTGCGGTCAGAATGAGCGGTTGCCTCGGTTTTCTCTTTAACAACCTGATCAGAGCACCCTCCCCACCGAAATCCTCCTTCTTGTGGATGTTGTCGACCTCATCCAATATTATGAGCTTGAGCTTACCGGTTCGGGACGAGAGGAACTCTCCCTCATCGCTTATCGTTTCGTTGAAAGCCCCTTCGCCGACGATCTTTCTTATGATCTGCCAGTTTCGTTGATCGCTCGCGTTGAGCTCGACGACCTCCCAACCGAATGTGTTCGCCAAAGCCAACGCGAGGGAGGTCTTACCAACACCCGGTGGGCCGGCTAAAAGCAAGGGCTTTTGCGGAAAACCCTCCTCCCACTTCTTAGCCCACATTACCACCTTCTCGATTATGTCACGGGGGGCGACTACCTCCTTTAAGGTCTTAGGTCTGTATTTCTCCACCCAAAGCTCCGGCATCGACTTAAATTTGGCGGGATGTTATAAAATCATTGCTATCTAATAATACTATTCAAGCGAAATTCAGCAAGGACATCGCCGTGGGAGTAATTCTTATCGAGTACTTCAGTAATGAAATAATAAAAAAATAATTTTCACGTTACACGGCCATCGATAGACATCTGGCTTCGTTTGCATATGCCTTGCTCAGTATGAGACAGACATCGTTATAGTCGATTATACCATTGCCATCCATGTCGATGTTCTTGTATGCCCCACTGACATTTCCCACATGCATTAGAGCAATGTACGCGTCTTCTTCGTTTACGATACCGTCTCCGTTTGCATCTCCTTTAATTTTTGATCGTGCAAGCTTCGCCACCTTGAAATCTCTGTCGAATAGCATCAGCTTTGCGATAATCTTAGAAGTGGCCACGTGGTGTAGGAAGCCGCCTTTGAATTCGTCGGATCCGTAAACCATCAGCGGAACTGGAGAGCCCGTGTGCTTATGAGTCGCAAACTTAACACCCATCTTTTCCGATATGATTTCGCCCAGTGTATCTTCAAGTCCGTATTTTTCCTTTTCAGCTTCTTTTATCCTCTTAACTTCTTCAGGACTTAACTCGATTCCAGCGTATTTCTTTACGACGTATTCAATGCTTTTACCACTTCTTATCTCTTTAGCCATATATTCTACGCTCTTTTTCACCTTTAGTATGTCCTTCACTTTTACCGATTTTCCGTACGTTATTCCCACCGCTAAGCCACCGGTTTCGTGATCTGCTGTAACTATAACGACTGTATCACCTCTATGTTTAGCGTAATTCAGTACATACTTAACGACGTCGTCAAACTCCTTTGTTTCTGCAACGACGGAGGCTATGTCGTTTATGTGACATGCGTGGTCTATTCTTCCGCCCTCGACCATTAAGAAGAAGCCGTTTGGATTTTTCTCGAGAACTTCGATAGCCTTCTTTGTCATATCGAGCAAACTGGGTATGTTTTTACTTCTATCAAGAACGAATGGTATGTTGGATTTTGCAAATAAACCCAGAATATATTTGCCTTTCGCCCTTTCAAGCGATTTCTTATCGTGAACGATGACATACCCGTACTTCTTTGCCAGTTTGAGCGTCTTTTCATCAAAGTATTTTGCACCCCCTCCAAGCAAAACGTTGACTCTGTGCTCTATCAGCTGCCTTGCAATCACATTTTCCATATGTCTGTTTTTAACGTGAGACGCAAAGACCGCCGGTGTTGCGTCGGTTATTCTTGCAGTCGTGACCAGTCCGGTCGACTTGTTGATCCTTTCAGCAACCTCCAAAATCGTCGTTAGATTTACTGTTTTGTTGTTGAGCTTTAAAGTCGAAATCATTCCATTGTACGTTTTGAATCCTGTTGCTATGGCGGTTCCGGCTGCAGCAGAGTCGGTAACCTCTCCACTTAGGGAATCTGTGAGTTCAAAGCCTACGCATGTCCAGTTAAAATGTTCCATAGTTAGGTTTCCATAAACGAGCTCTGTTATATGTAGCTGTGGAAAACCCATTCCGTCGCCTATTAGGAGTATCACGTTTTTCACTTCGCCAGCGCTGGTGATACCTATCTGGGCGAAGATCAACAAAATTCCAACTGCCAACGCAATTTTTGGCTTCATGATCTCAGTTGATATCTGATTGCAATATATATTTTTCCTATATTATTTATAGATTGCTATTGATGATAATCAAACCACTTGTGAGTATGTAGGATATGTAGTTCTCATTGTAGATAGATCTTCTAAAATTATTATTATTAAGTTATTATTTAGCATTAGTATGCGGTAACAAATTGATATAAACTCACTCGATGAATCTACAGTAATTTTATCCCTCGCAAATTTTGCATTTTATAAAATACTACTCCACGATTTCGACTCCGTAAACCCTCTCAACGTTCTCGACGCAGATCTTGTAAATGAAATCCTCGTCGAAACCGTGCTTCAGCAACTCCTTAACCTTCCTCGGAACGGTCTTTGGCCCCAACACCGCTCCGGGTCTGCTCTTGTCGTCGATGTAGTCCGTTTCGAGCATGAACCTGCTACCCTGCTTCGCAGCTTCGAGCGCGTAGTCGTTCAGGCATATAACCGACGGGAATATCCCGACCTCCTCGAACTCTTTCACTTTGGGCGGAGAGAAGTGTTTGACGACCTTTTCCCTCTTCAACCCAACCTTATCCGCCATCTCAGCTATTTCCTTGATACCTTCGAGCGTATAGGATTCGGTGTGCAATTGGACGGCACAACCGACATCTTTAGCTACCTCGAAAGCGTGCATCATGACCTCGTTGCTCAATTCCCATACGTCCTTAGGCACCTTGTAGTGCGGTCTTCCGCTCTTTATCGCCACGGCCTTTCCCTCCTCGACGTATTTTCCAGCTATTTCGAGCGCTTCCTTCATTATCTCCGCCGCCCTCTTGAACCCCAATCTCCCGCCGATTATCGTTATCTCAGCGGGATGAACGCCTAAAACGGCAAAAGCTCGGACTATCTTGTTGGCCTTGTTGACCAAGCTTACGTGGGCATCGAAAATCTTTTTGAAATCTTCTCCCTTCGTTGGCCTTACGTTGTAGTGCTTGCTGAGCAGGGAAACCAGAAAGACGTGAGTTCCGCCGGCGTTTTTGAACTGCTCTAACGCCTTCAGCCTGAGATGGTTGTAGAGGTGCATGTGATCGTCCGTTATTATCATGAAACGCCGATCGATCGTCTCGGTAGTTATCGTTATTGGTTTCAAACTTAATAATTAAATATTTAAATTAACTCAAAATTTATTTAAATAGAAAATCCATAAGAATACGCTCTTAGCCTAATATCTCCAAATTATTATGGATTCAGAGCTAATAGTTTCGGACTTCATGCCAGAAATATTTTCAGGAGCGTTCTCCCAAGGAATTCTTTTTGTTGGAATCCTCCTGTAAATCGTTTTCTCGTGTACTAATTCGTATTTTTCCGCTAATTCAACGAGAATTTTATCGGTCGGAACCCTTACCCTTCTCATGGTTCTATTACCAATTACAAAAACCATACGACTTCTACCTTTTTTCAAAGCCTTTGTTAATTTTAACAACGCTCTATCCATATCAAAGAAAAAACTATATAAATCCCATGCTCTACGTTCATCTTTTTCATATATTTTGTTAAAAGTCTCTTCTAACGTTTTTGATTCCAATTTCGAAACGTCTCCTCTAATTCTCTTTCCACCTAACGATTTTTTATCCACATCTAGTACCTCTCTCAGTCCCAACCACAGCGCAGAATATTTTGAGAATTGCCCATAAGCCACTGTGGTTTTACTATCTCCATACGGCGGAGATGTCAAAATTAAAGTAACTTCCTCTTCCAAATCGCATTCTCTTACATCTTTGAGATAAATTTCAGCTTTTGCATTTTTATTCTTCATAATGCTATAAAATTCCTCCATGGCTCTTAGATTGTCATAAAGGATTCTGCCAAAAACCGATATGACATCTGGATTCCACCTTTCCAATTCTTTTTTTGGCATTCTGTAAAGCTTGTATTCACCTTTTCTAATATTGCTAACCTTCCAAACACAATATGAAAATGCAACGGCGAAGAAGTTGTAGATTTTTTCATCTTCTATACTTTTAATGTTGTGGAGAATTCTCGACAATTCCTTAATTACCTTGGGCTTAAACCAATAGTGTAAATTAGGGATTTTTGGCTCGGGATATTCTGTTTTATCGGTTAAGATTTGATCGAGAACGTCATTTATTTTACTTCTAAGAATTCTAGGATCGATAGGTGTTGTTTTGGCTTTACCGATCAAAATGGCAAGGGGATTGATATCAAATCCTATAGCATTTCTGTTATGAACTATGGATTCCACTAAAACGGTACAACTCCCACAAAATGGGTCTAGAACGATATCATCCTCTCTTGTGGCATACCTCTCTATAATTCTCTTTGCTATAAGTGGCATCATTCTTGCCGGGTACGGATGTAAACCATGAGTCAAGTATTTAGTGTCTTTACCCGCAAACGTCCAATCTTCACATTCATCCTGTACAACCGCAAATTCTGTTAGCCTTCTTATCATTCCTTCTCACTCCTTCTTTTCACGACTACTATTTTATCGTTTTCAATATACCAGTCTATATACTCGCCTGGTTTAACATCTAACGCTTCTCTTACCGCCTTTGGTAAGCTAATTAAGAACTTACGCATAACCTTGCTTGTGGCAACTCTTCTCATAATTTTACCAGGTTTTTACCAGGTTAATAAATTTTTTGAAAATAAAAAACATTAAAAATATAATTATTTAAGTTTTGTTTTATTTAAAAATTTAGAAAGATCATTTGGTAAATCTGAAAGTTTTCTAAAAATACCTTTAAATTTTTCTTCTAATTCGTTTTTATACTTTTCATAAAGCACATCTGGTATGTATACTCTTTTCATACCTCTTTCTACCATGTCTTTTGCCTTATTCGGCGTAAAATCTTTATCTGGTTTAATTAACACGAAAGCTGCGTTTGGAAACTTCTTGAAGATATCTATATCCTCAGACCACCTTTCTCTCAAAGTTCTCTTAACTGCTATAGCTACACATCTGCTGGCATCATATGTGATCGCTCTGTCACTAGGTACAGTTATGTCTGGACGGTAGCCTTCCACTTTAATATTTGAAATCTCACACTCAACTCCAGCGTCACTTAGAGCCTTCTGTAGTATTAATTCAACCGTTCTTCCTGCCCTACTTCTTCGAGTATTGGCTATACTCGTTACAAGACTATTATCAATAATTTGTTCTATAACATCAATAACATTTTTATTTATTAAATTTCTTTCTTCTAAATATTTCCTTATCGCTTTACGCTCATATTCTCTGTATAATTCATCAGCCACCTCTTCTATCTCGTTTACGACTTCTGAAAATGATTTTATTTCGAGTAACTCCTTAATGCTACTCTTTTTGTGACGCTTCAATACAATTGTAATGGCTTCATTCACGATTTTCTTTATTTCTGGGATATCAAGTTTACCCATGCTGATTACTTCAAAATTTAAAGTCACTTATGTGTTTTTCGTTTACGAAAGTTATTTAATTTAGTTTAGATATTTTTAAATATTTTAAATATAAATTGTAATACGAATGAAGATTTAAATGATTTTAGACTTGCTTAAGTATTTCGAATTTACCATGGGAATTAATGCATGGATCGGCTTATCGTTAACGCTTAATAGCTTGCAATGAAATCATAGGCCATGAAGTGGAACGTCTGGTTCGGTGAGGTCGTTGAAGAAGATGGAAAGCTGATCGCCAAGAAATCGAACGATCTTGTTGAGTCCTTCAAGAATGCTTCGAATCCTGAACCTCTCCCGTTCAACATCCCCGAAGTTGGGCTTCAGGTTTTCGATTCGCTCGAAGATTATTACAAAACCCTTCGTAAGATCGCTCTAAAGGTAACTTCAGAGAAGGTCGAGAGGGAGCTCAAGAGGGAGGACAGATACGTAATTCTACTGCTCAAAGCCTTGGACAAGCTGAACGAAAGCATAAACATGCTTGAGGAGAAGCTGAGGGACATAGAGGAAGTCAAGATAAGCGATACCACGGAGGACTTCAGGGAGAGAATCGAGGAGCTCAAGAGGTTGAGGAGGAGGATAGAAAAGGAGATAGAGGATGTCATAACCAAGATCGCACCCAACCTGACGGAGATAGCTGGAGCTGTGATAGCTGCAAGGCTGCTCGAGAAGGCCGGAAGCTTGGAGAGGCTTGCTTTCTTGCCGGCAAGCAAGATCCAGATCTTGGGTGCGGAGAAGAGCTTATACAAGGCTTTGGCGAGGATGAGAAAGGGCAAACCCGCCAAAACTCCCAAGCACGGTATTATCTTCATACATCCGTTCATAAGGACTCTGCCTAAGAGGAAGAGGGGTAAGATGGCGAGGTTCATGGCCGCGAAGCTTGCGATCGCCGCAAAGCTCGATTACTTCAAGGGAGAGTTGGATGAAAGCCTCGCGGAGGCGGTTAGGAAGAAGTACGAGGAACTGAGAAGGATGAAGGAGGATAAGAAGGAGGAGAGAAAGGAGGAAAGACCGAAGAGGAAGAAGAAAAAGCCTAAGAGGAAGTGAGAGATAACGTTTTTAAGCGTGGAGGGGTGTTTTGAACGATGAAAGAGATAATCCACAACGTCTACATAATGGAGAGGGAGGGAAAGGAAGTACTCGTCACCAAGAGCAGGTACGGATCCCATTACGGTGAGAGGAAGATAGGAGAGTTTAGGGAGTGGATACCTTCGAGGAGCAAGCTCGCAGCGATGATACTCAAGGGGCACGTCATCGACATAAAACCCGACTGGAAGGTTCTCTACTTGGGCGCCGCGAGCGGAACGACGGTCAGCCACCTCGCGGACATAGTGGAGGAGGGGATAATATACGCGGTGGAGTATTCCGCGAAGCCGTTCGTAAAGTTCCTTCAGCTTGCCGAGGAGAGGAGGAACATAATCCCTCTGCTCGAAGACGCGTCGACCCCTTGGAAGTATAACGGGATCGTGGAGAAGGTCGACTTCGTTTACCAAGACATAGCCCAGAAGAACCAGATTGAGATATTCTTCGCGAACGTGGACATGTTCCTGAAGGACGGCGGGGAGGGGATTATAATGGTCAAGGCGAGGAGCATAGACTCCACCGCCGAACCGGAGGAGGTCTTCGACAGGGTGGTGGAGGAGCTCGGTAGCAGAATGGAGGTGGTAGCACACGGATCCCTCGAACCTTTCCATAAGGATCATATTTACGTTCACGTTAGGAAGGTGTAATATAGTCGTGTGATAACGTTTGTGAAGGTGATCGAATGCGGGAGGTTAAGGTATTCGATACCACGCTGAGGGACGGTGAGCAAACTCCGGGCGTTTCTCTTCCGGTCGGATACAAGATCCAGATAGCCAAACAGCTCGACAAGCTCGGAGTGGACGTAATAGAGGCGGGTTTTCCCTCGGCATCGAAGGGCGAGTTCGAGGCGGTGAAGGAGATAGCCAACTTGGGATTGAACGCCAAGATCTGCGGGCTCGCGAGGATGGTCAAGGGGGATATCGACGCAGCCATCAAGGCGGACGTTGACATGGTTCACATATTCATCCCGACGTCCAAGATTCAGGTGGAGCACACTATAAAGAAGAGTAGGGAGGAGATAATCGAAATCAGCGTCGAATGCGTGGAATACGTTAAGAGTCACGGAGTAGAATGTATGTTCTCCGCAATGGATGCGACGAGGACGGAGATGGATTACCTCAAGAGGATATACAAGGCTGTGGAGGAGGCTGGAGTGGATATAGTCAACGTACCCGACACCGTAGGCGTGGCGACCCCCTTCAGGTTCCACGACATGATCAAGGAGCTGAGGGAGCATCTGAAGGTTCCCATAGATGTCCACTGCCACAACGATTTCGGATTGGCTACTGCAAACACATACGCTGCGGTTTTGGCTGGAGCGAACGAAGTTCAGGTTACCGTAAACGGAATCGGCGAAAGGGCGGGGAACGCGGCGCTCGAAGAGGTGGTCGCACTGCTTTATGCGGAGGGATTCAAGACGAACATCAGGATGGAGTATCTGGTGGAAACTTCTCGACTCGTGGAAAGGCTTACGGGCGTAAGGATTCCGCCGAACAAACCGATAGTCGGAGAGAACGCCTTCAGCCACGAGAGCGGAATTCACGCCCACGGAGTGCTGAAGGACGCTAGGACGTTCGAGCCGGGAATAATAACGCCGGAGATGGTGGGGCACAAGCGTAGGATAGTGATAGGGAAGCACGCCGGGAGGCATCAGATAAAGAAGATACTCGAGGATGCGGGATACGTCGTGGATGAGGAGAGCCTGACGAAGATAGTGGAGAAGGTGAAGGAGTTGGGCGACAAGGGTAAGAAGGTTACCGATCTCGACCTGTTCACGATCGCCGAAGTCGTGCTCGGGGAGTTGAGGAAGGAGGAGAGGGCGGTGAACTTGGAGGAGGTAACGGTGATAACGGGCAACAAGATAACGCCAACCGCGGTGATAAACGCTGAAGTCATGGGGAACAGGAAGGTCACGTCGGCCATAGGAGTTGGACCCGTCGATGCTTCGCTGAAGGCTGTTACGGAGCTCTTGGGCAAGAAGATAAAGATAAGGGAGTTCAGGATGGACGCCATAACTGGAGGGAGCGACGCTTTGGCTGACGTTTACGTCACGATAGAGGACGAGAGCGGAGAAACGTTTACCGCGAGATCCGCCGGCACCGACATAGTCATGGCCTCAATAGATGCTGTTATAAATGCCGTGAACTATCTGATGCTTAAGAAGAGGAAGGGCAGGAGGTAGATAATGTCGCTGAAGAGGAAGATAAGCCTGTCTAAGATTCAGAAGATAAAGAAGCTCCTATCCTCCCGAAAGTCCGAAAACAGGAAGAAGATAGGTGTTCTCGTCGACGGCCCGAACATGCTCAGGAAGGAGTTCAACATAAACCTTAGCGAGATAAGGGAGATACTTTCGGAGTACGGGGACATAAAGGTTGCAAAGGTTTTTTTAAATCAATACGCGAGCGAGAAGCTCGTTGAGGCCATAGAGAATCAGGGTTTCGAACCGATAGTGACTTCGGGGGACGTGGACGTTAGGATGGCTGTTGAGGCGATGGAGCTCATATACAACGATTCCATAGACGTCCTCGCCCTCGTTACGAGGGACGCGGATTTCAAGGCGGTGCTGAAGAAGGCGATGGAGTTGGGGAAGGAAACGATAATAATAGGGGCGGAACCGGGGTTTTCAGCTGCGTTGAGGAACTCCGCTGACATAGCGATAGTTTTGAACGAGGACGATTTCGAAGAGGTGGAGGAGGAGCAGATCAGAGCATGAAGGTCTTCCTGTTCGAATTCGCAACTTGCTTCGGAGACCTCCCGCCGAGCGTTGCGGTCGAAGGATTGGGTATGTTCAAATCCCTTTACGAGGGTTTTGTTGAGTTCTGCGATGTCGTATCCTTTTTGGGTTTGGACGTCGATTTCGACGTTTTGTCCTTCGATTGCGACGATAAGTTCATTTGTCATCTCGAAAGGTCGGATTTCGCCTTGATAATCGCCCCCGAAACGGACTGGCAGTTGTTGAAGCTCACGAGGATAGTGGAGGAGGTGGGCGTTCCCAATCTGGGTAGCTCGTCTAAGGCCATAGAGGTTACCTCGGACAAGTGGGAGCTCTACAGAAGGCTCAAGGGTAAGGTCAGGATGCCCAAGACCTCCCTTAGGCCGATGGATCCGCCCTTCATAGTAAAGCCGAGGGTGGGGTGCGGTGGAGAGGGGATAAGGATTGCGGACAGGGTTCCCGACGGTTACATAGCCCAAGAGTTCGTGAAGGGTATAGACCTGAGCGTTAGCCTGATCGTGGGCGACGGAGCGGACGTTTTAAGCGTGAACAGGCAGATAATAGAGTCGTTTAGGTACGCGGGGGCGGAGGTTCCGTACGAGATGAGGGAGGATGTTATCGAAACCGCATTTAGAGTAGTCGAGGCCATAAAGGGGCTTTTCGGATACGTAGGAGTGGACGTGATACTTTCGAGCGAGGAAGTTTACGTGGTCGACGTGAACGCGAGGATAACCACGCCATCCATTCTTTTCAGGGACGTTTACGGTATGAATCTGGCCAGAATCCTCGTAAGGAATTACGAGGGCAAAAGGGGTTTCGAACACGCTCCGAAGAGGAGGATGAGGTTGAGGAAGGTTGAGGGGAATAGGGAGAACGCTTACGTTAGCTACGGCGGTTACTCGCTAATCAAGGAGGTTTTGGATGGCTGAGCTCGTTCTCGCTTTGGATATGCTCGACGAGACGAGGGCTTTGGAGGTGGCGAGGGAGGTTTCGGAATACGTTTCCGCATTAAAGGTTAACTATCCCCTCGTCCTCAGCGCCGGAGTTGATGTCATCGGGAAGCTCGCGAAGATCAGGCCTGTCGTGGCGGACTTCAAGGTGGCGGACATCCCCTACACGAGTTCGCTCATAGCCAAGATAGCCTTCGAGGCCGGTGCAAAGGCGATCATAGTTCACGGATTCGCCGGAGTCGAGACCGTTAAGGCCGTCTTGGATGTTGCGGAGGAGTACGGTGGCGAGGTTTACGTCGTCACGGAGCTAACGAGTAGCGACGAGTTCTTCAGAGGTGTGGCGGATAGGATCGCAAAGATGGCGAGGGATCTGGGATGTCACGGGATAATAGCTCCCGGAAACAGACCCGAGAGGGTGAAGGAGCTTAGGAGGATCGTCGGGGGTATGAAGATCCTTTGCCCGGGTATAGGAGTTCAGGGAGGAAAAGCCGAGGCGGTCATCGACGCGGGAGCGGATGCGATTATAGTTGGAAGGAGCATATACGAGGCGGAGGATCCGAAGAAGGCGGCGGAAGAGCTTTCGAGATTGTTATGATCGGAATATACTCGAACCTTTACTACCCAACGAGATGGGTTCCCCTCAAGAGGAGGGGATTGGGCTGGCATAGGTGTAACGAGCTCTACGAGGAGCACGAGTGCGTAGCTTCCTGCGGACTTATAGACTCCAAGCTGGAGATAGTCCTCGACATGAAGGGTTGCAACTTCGACTGCAAGTACTGCTGGTGCTGGAAGATGCGCTATCTGTCGAAGGACATCAGAAAGACTCCCGAACGAGTAGTTTCGGACGTGCTGTGCAGGATCGAGAAGACCCTCGAAGACAGGTTCGTGAGGAGGTCCAAGTACAGGTTCGGTGTGCTTAGGATAACGGGCAACGAGCCGACCTTGCAGTGGGGGCACGTCGTGGAGGTCATGAGAATCCTGAACGATTTGGACAGGCTTAGAGGGGGGTCAGTTGCGGAGGTGGCGAGGGGGTTGAAGCTTATAATCGAAACGAACGGCGTCCTCTTAAACGAGATCGATCTCGATCCCCTCCTCGATCTCGACCTGACGATCGATTTCGACGTATCCTTCAAAGGCGTGAACCCTATTCAGTTCGAGTGGCTTTCCGATAGGCCGAGAAAGCTCTTCGAAAGACAGATCGAAGGATTCGTCAGAGCCTTCGACTTCGCGGAATCTAACGGGCTCGATAACGTGAGGGTCAACCCTGTTCTGGGCATAAACCACGCACCCAACTACGTCGTTTGGAGGAGGGGGAGGAGGTACGTCATGGACGTCGAGATAGTCGACAGGAAGGGTGAGAGGATAGACTTCTACGATTGTTCTAAGGAGTTCGAGGAGGAAGTTTTAAGTAGGAGAAATTTGAGATACGACGAGGCACCGTTTCGCGAATACTTCGGTATAAACAGAGATAGGGCGAGAAAGGTCGTCGCCGTTATATACGAAGGGAAGAGGTACCTCCACGTTCTCCCTTCCGAGATACCCGATCTGGTGGGATGAGCATGCTCTATCTCGTTAGGTACGGGGAGATCTTTCTGAAGTCGGAGTGGGTGAGGAGGAGGTGGGAGAGGAAGCTCGTGGAGAACATAAGAAAGGTTCTGGATTGCAGGATTAGGAGGGAGAGGGGAAGAATTTGGGTGATAACGGACGATCCGACGGCGAGGGAAAAGCTCAAAAAGGTATTCGGCGTGGTCTCCTTTTCCGAATGTTACCGTTGCAAGCTCGAAGATCTAAACGAGGAGGTCTTGAGATTCTGCGAGGAGAGGATGGGGAAGGCGAGGACGTTTGCAGTTAGGGTGAAGAGGGTTGGAACTCACGACTTCACATCACAGCAGAAGGCGAGCGAGTTGGGAGCGCTGATACTCAAGCGTTTTCCCCACCTGAAGGTGGATTTGGACGATCCCGACTTCACGCTCTACGTGGAGATAAGAGGGGAGGATTGCTATCTGTTCAGCGAGATCGTCGAGGGGGTCGGAGGGATTCCCGTTGGCGTGGAGGGGAGGTTGGTATCGCTATTTTCCGGTGGTATAGATTCCCCCGTCGCCACTTGGATGATGATGAAGAGGGGTTGCGAGGTAATCCCGATATACTTCGACTGTTCCCCCTTCACGGACGAAACGACCCTCCAAAGGGCGAGAGAGGTGGAGGGAATCTTAAAGGGGTATTGGCCCGATTTCGAGCTTAGGATCGTTGAGCACGGATCCTTTCTGAAGAGGGTCAAGGATGTTCTTAAGGAGAGGGGGCTCGAAAGCTACACGTGCGTTCTCTGCAAGAGGAGGATGCTAAAGGTGGCGGAGGAGGTGGCGAAGGATGAGGGGGCGAAGGGCATAGTTACGGGCGACTCCTTGGGACAGGTGGCGTCCCAAACTCTCGACAACCTTATGGTCGTTGAGATGGCGTGCGACCTTCCGGTATACCGTCCGCTCATAGGAATGGACAAAGAGGAGGTCGTAAAGCTGGCGAGGAAGATTGGAACCTTCGATGCCTCGGCGAAGAGGGTGAAGGAGTGCGGAGCGGTGCCCAAGAGACCCACGACGAAGGCGAAGCTCGAAAAGGTTTTGGAGTTGGAGGAGATGCTAAAACCAATCTAAGCTCCTCATCTTCAGATCCCTTCTCTTCCTCTCCAAGAACCTTTGAACGGTCGAGTGCTGAGCCCCCTCGACGAGCATCTCTATGGCCTCCCTCGCTATCGCCACGCTCTCCGCGTCGCCTATTATCGCAACGGTCTTCCCGTATATCGATACGTTCACGTTGAGGACGTCCTCCAAGTACTTCCTCATCTTGCCCTCCTTCCCGATTATTCTTCCCTTTATCCTCTCCAAGTGCTTGGGCGGGACGTAGGAGGTGAGGTCTATTATCTCCAAAACCATCATCTCGTCCTGAAGGAGCCTCATCGCGGTGTCGGGGTTGAACCCGTGCGCTATCGCCTTTATGACGTCTTGAACCCTCATGAAGTTCAGCGGATCCTCGCAGCTAATCCTCACGACCCCCGTCTTGCTGTTTATCCTTATCTTGCATCCCGTTTCTCTCTCAATCCTCTCCTTGACCTCCCCCTCCTTGCCTATGAGCACCCCTATCCTATCCTCTGGAATCGAGAGCTCGATTTCCATCGTTCCACCTCATTACGATTACTCTCCCACCCGTTTTAACCCTTTCTTAAATTCCCAAGTACGCCCTTCTGATCTCGTCAGACTCGGATAGCTCCTCCCCCGTTCCCTCCATTACTATCCTTCCCTCCGCCATCACGTAGGCGTAATCGCATACCGCAAGGCTTAGGTGAACGTTCTGCTCGACGAGGAGCATCGTTATGCCCTCCTCCTTCAACCTCTTAATTATCTCGAATATTTCGAGCGTCAGCTTGGGCGATAGTCCGAGACTCGGTTCGTCGAGGATCAGTATCTCCGGGCAACTCATGAGCCCCCTCGCTATGGCGAGCATCTGTTGCTCCCCACCGCTGAGCGTTCCGGCCTTCTGGTTCATCCTCTCCTTCAGCCTCGGAAAGAGTTCGAAGACCATTTCGAGCCTCTCCTCCTTCCTCCCCTCCGCCCTCTTGGAGTAGGCTCCCATCTCCAAGTTCTCGAGCACCGTCATGTTGGGAAATATCATCCTTCCCTCCGGAACCATCACGAGTCCCATCTCCACCCTCTCGTGAGTCCTGAGCTTCGTTATGTCCTTCCCGTCGAAAATTATCCTCCCCTTCCATATCGGAATTATCCCCATTATCGCCCTTAGAAGCGTGGTCTTCCCTACGCCGTTTGACCCTATTATCGTAGTCAGCTTACCCCTCTCCGCCCTAACGCTGACGCCCCAGAGAACCTTTACCTCCCCGTAACCGCACTCAACGTCCTTCGCCTCGAGCATTCGATCACCTCAGAACGAGGCTCGGATCCCCCAAATACGCCTCTACGACCTTCGGATCGTTCGCGACCTCCTCCGGCTTACCCTCCGCTATCTTCTTTCCGTAATCGAGGACGATTATTCTGTCCGACACCCTCATTATGGCGTGCATGAGGTGCTCTATCATGAGTATCGTGATCCCCCTCTTCCTGACGTCCTCTATGACCTTAAGCATCCCCTTTACCTCCGCCGGATTCAGTCCGGCGAGAACCTCATCGAGCAAAACGAGTTTGGGCTTGGACGCGAGAGCCCTCGCCATCTCGAGCCTCTTCTTTTCCGGAACGTTCAGCTTTCCCGCGGGCAACTCTGCCTTCTCCATTAGCCCGACCATCCTGAGCACTTCGTCCGCCACCCTTCTGGCGGAGTCGAGGTCGAGGTATTCCCTTCCGAAGCACGCACCCACCATAACGTTCTCCCTGACCGTAAGCTCGTTCAGGGGTTTGACCACCTGATACGTCCTCGCCAGTCCGAGCCTCGCTATCTTGTAGGGTGGCTTTCCCGTTATGTCCTCCCCGTCGAACACTATCCTCCCCTCGTCCGGCTTGTAAACACCCGAAATCAGGTTGAACAGCGTCGTCTTTCCGGCACCGTTCGGGCCGATTATTCCGAGGATCTCCCCCCTCCTCACCTCGAAGCTTACCCCGTCGACCGCAACGAGCCCTCCGAACCTCTTCGTCAACCCCTCAACCTCGAGTATCATTCGAAATACCTCCTGAGGACGGGCACCCTCTCCCTCAAAAATCCCACTATTCCCCTCGGAACGAATAGGACGATTAGCAACAGTATAACTCCGGATATGGCGATGTGAAGAGCTTTGAAGCTGACGAGCAGGAGCCCCCTTATCCTCTCGTATACCATCGCCCCTATTACCGGTCCGCTGACCGTTCCGAACCCACCCAGCATGACCATGAATATCATCTCTATCGATTTCGTCAGGTGAAATGCGGACTCGGGATCTATGTTTCCGTTCTTGAAGAAGAACAGCGCTCCGACCATTCCGGGAAAGAACGCGGAGATGGCGAAAGCGATCGTCTTGTACATGCTCGTGTTCACCCCCAACGTCAGCGACGCGTCCTCGTCCTCCCTTATCGCCATAAGCCCGAGCCCGAACTTCGACCTCTTCACCTTCCAGTTGACCAAAACCACCGCAACCGTTACGGCGAGCATTAAGTAGTATGCGAACCATATGGCGTTCTCCGCTCCTCCGTAAGGTCTGTAGACGTTCATGTTGAAGTATATACCCTCCGCTCCTCCGAGCTGATTCAGGTTCGTCACGAGAGCCTTCACGGCCTCGTTTATCCCTATCGTTGCTATGGCGAAATACGCGCCCCTAAGCCTGAGTATCGCGAGACCGAGAACGTAGGCAACGAACGCCGAGAACGCACCCGCTAAGAGCATGGCGAGAACGATGTTCGTCCCGTAGTTCTCTATCAGCACGAAGGCAACGTATCCCCCTATCCCGTAGAAGACTATGTGTCCGAAGCTGACGTATCCGGTGTATCCGAGTATCACGTTCAGACTCTCCGCCAAGGCGACGTACATCAGTATGAGGAACACAGTTTCCCTCAGCGTGACGTCGTGGGTTACGATAGGGAGAAATCCCAAGATCAGTATCAAGGCCAGTAGCCAAGCGATCGTCCTCATATCTCACCACCGAATATTCCAGTGGGTCTGAGCAGGAGGACTATTACGAGGATCGTGAATTCGATGAAGGGAACGAGTCCCGTCGGTATTTGGAGCGCCATAACGTTTTCGAGAATTCCCATTATTAGCCCGCCGACGAGGGCTCCTATCGGACTTCCCAAACCGCCGAGGACGCATATTACGAAGCTCTTGAGCTCGTAAACACCTCCGGAGAGTATCGTGAACGGGAATATGGTGGCTATAAGGGCTCCCGCGGTCATTGCGAGGGCTATGCCAATTCCGAAGCTGAGGGCGAGGATCTTAGTCGTGTTTATCCCCATTAGCTCCGCGGCCGTCCTGTTCATCGATACCGCCCTAACGGCCTTTCCCGTCTTGGTCTTGTATAGGAAGTAGTACAGGCTCAAGGCGAGGGCTATCGAAACCGCCCCCGCTATAACCTTCGTTCCGAGTATCGTCATCCCCCCGACGCTTATAGTCCCGACGTCGAAGCTTATGGCGTAGGGTGATGTGGACCAGAGGTACGTGCCGACCCCTATTATGAATAGGCTGACGCTGAACGTTGAGAGCAACGTCGAAAGCTCGGGTGCGTCTATTATTCTGTGTAAGGCCACGAAGTAAACTACCATGCCCAAAAGCACTCCGATTAGGAAGATTACCGGAACCCCCGCGTAGGGGTTGAGACCGAACGTGAACAGGAAGTACGCGAAGAACATACCCAAGGCTATGAAAGCTCCGTGAGAAAGGTTTATTACCTTCATAACACCCCAAATCAGGTTGAGACCCAAAGCCGCGAGGCCGTAAACGAGACCGAGTAGAATTCCGCTTATTACGCTGTCGATCCATATCTCAATCAAACCCAATCCCCCCTAAAAAATGTGGGGAGGTCAGCGCCTCCTCCTCAGCAGAGCCAAGGCGACGAGGCTCAACGCCGCCAGCCCCACCTCGAATCCCGGCCCCTTCTTCGTGGACGGCTGTGTGGTCTGCTCGAACTTTACGTAGAGCGGATATACCAAGTTCGCGCTCTTGGCGCTCTCAGGCCAGACGACCTCCTTAACGAGCGTTCCGTTTCTCTCCTGCCACTGTAGGTAAACCATCTCGTGAGCCTTCTGCCTTCCGTAATACTTGCCCTTCTCGAAGCTTATCCTTCCGAAGAAGGTCATTATGTCCATGTTCTCCAACGCCTTCTTAACTGCGGTCGTGTTGAGAGTTCCCGCATCCTCTATTGCCTTCTGCAGAACCAGTCCAGCGACGTAACCTCCGGCGGCGTGGTATCCGGGAGTGTAACCGTAGGCCTTCTTGAACGCGTTCACGAACTCCTGAACCGTCGGCCCGTACCACTCTACCCCCATCTTCTTCGCCATCTCTGGCGAGTACTTGACTTCGGGCTCCCACTGGGAGGGGGCGGTTACGTAGAGCGCTGCCTTTCCAATCTCCTTGAACTGGGGCAACGCTGGAGCTACGAGCAGGCATACGAGCTTGGCCTTGACCCTCTTCTCGTAAAGCTGTTTGGCGAGCGTTTCACCGTCCGCGAAATGCCCTCCTCCAAGTATGGCGTCGGGCTTGGTCGCTATGATCTTGTTTATTATGGGCGTGAAGTCGGTAGTTCCGGGAGGATAGGATTCGAACATAACTACGTCGAACCCCTTCTCCTCCGCGTACTTCTTAACCGCGGTGCACACGTCCTTCGCGAACTCGCTGTCCTCGTAAACTATGGCCACCTTCTTCGCCTTCGGATCAACCGCCTTGAGCATGTCTATGGCGCCGGTGAGATATCTCGACGCGGGGGTGTAGATCTGGTATATGCAGTTGTAACCCTTGTCGAATATGCTGTCGGACGCCGCTCCTACCGCTATCATTATCTTCCCGTACTGCGAAGCTACAACTGCGGCCGAGGCGGTTAGACCGCTGCTGTAGGGGCTTATTAGGAAGTCAACCTTGTCCTGAGTTATGAGCTTCGTGTAGAGTTGCTGAACCCTGTCCTTGCTGCTTTCATCGTCGTAGTAAATCAGCTTAACCTTGAGCTTCTTTCCGAGAGACTTGACGTATATTCCGCCCTTAGCGTTCACCTGATCCGCCCAAAGCTTGAGCCCCTCGAACTGCTGTTGGGACTCCTCGTTGAGCTTACCCGTCTTGGACATCGTGAACCCTATCTTGATATACTGCTCCGCGCTAACAACGGGCACGCTGAAGAGAATCAATGCCACCAGCAAGGCTACGAGCTTTTTCATCCCTCACACCCCCTTTTTGTCACGATCTTTCCTTGACAAAGCCGTATAAAACTTATTCCCTATTTCCCTTGAAATTGACAATCAGACTCATCTCGAATCTATTATATACATTTCAAATCTGTTAGACGTTGGGCTGAGGGATAAGCCCGAGCTCCATGAGCCTTTTCAGCTTCTCCCTCGCGGAACCTATTATCCTACCCACCTCCTCCCTTATCTCCTCCTCGCCCATCCTCACCCTCGCGACCCCCTGCTCTATCGCCTTGAGAGCGACGGCCGTCGCCACCTCCGGAAAAACGTCTCCCTCCTCCATAGTCGGGACTATGCGTTCCTCGCTCAACCCCCTCTCCTCCGCAAATCTCGCAATGGTCTTTGCGGCTTCGATCGTCATTTCATCGGTGATCGTTTTCGCCCTAACGGTAAGAACCCCCCTGAAGACCGCGGGGAATACGAGGGAGTTGTTTATCTGATTCGGAAAATCACTCCTACCAGTTCCGACGATCCTCGCCCCCGCCTCCTTAGCTTCATCGGGCATGATCTCCGGCGTTGGATTGGCTAAAGCGAACACTATCGCGTCGTCGTTCATCTTCGCGATCCACTCCTTCCTTATAACCCCCGGCCCGGGTCTGCTTGCAGCTATGACAACATCAGCACCTTCCAAAGCTTCCGCAATTCCGCCAATTTTGCCTTCCGCGTTCGTCTTCTGGCAGATCTCCCACTTGTACGGGTTCGACTTGAGATCTTCCCTATGTAAGCCCAAGATGCCTTTGCTGTCCACCACGACCATCTTCTTCGGATCCGCACCGAACTTCTCCAAGAGCCTGATCGTAGCGACGTTCGCAGCACCCACTCCAACCACTGCGATCTTCACGTTCCCTATTTTCTTTCCAACGAGCTTCAAAGCGTTGATAAGCCCAGCGAGCGTTATCGTCGCCGTCCCCTGCTGATCGTCGTGCCAGACGGGGATATCCAACTCTTCCCTCAACCTCTCCAATATGTAGAAGCATTTTGGAGTGGCGATATCCTCCAAGTTTATCCCGCCGAATGCCGGAGTTATGGCCTTGACTATCTCGACGAATCTGTCCGCATCCTGCTCCGCGATCGGCAAGGGAAAAGCGTCGACACCACCCAAATACTTGAAGAGGAGAGCCTTACCTTCCATCACCGGAAGGGACGCCAAAGCTCCTATGTTTCCCAAACCCAAAACCCTCGAACCGTCGGTAATTACCGCAACGTTGTTCCACTTGTTCGTGAGCTCGTAAGCCTGATCCTCATCCTCAGCTATTTTCAAGCAGGGCTGAGCTACTCCGGGGGTGTACCAGATGGCGAAGTCGTCCAAGCTCCTTACCGCACACTTCACCATTACCTCTATCTTCCCCCTGTAGAATCTGTGGAGTTCGAGCTCTTTCATCGGCGGATCGTTGCATTCATACCGCCAAATAGTTTGTTGCAAAATCTGAATAATCTTTGTGCAACGTTATTACGATTGCATAACGTTAATATTCCTCCAAGCCCACTCCCCGCATGGACAGGAAGACGGTTCGAACGTCGATAGCTTTGGATAAGAGAACTCAGGAGATGCTCGAAATTCTGATGAAGAAGAAGAACACCACAGCATCCGAAATAATAAGAAGGGCTATAAATCTCTACTTCGAGTTCGAGAACGCGACTACGAAGATCTCTCCAGACGTTACGAAGATATACACGGACTTTCTCGCAAATGGAGAGCATGTGATCGTGGACATCGAACATTGGACTGCGATATGGGAGGAGTTGAACGAGAAGGCCAGCGAGAGGTTTTGGAAGATAATAGAGAGGACGGGTTACGAGCACGGAATCCAGTACATGAACAAGGGCCTGAGGAACGTTTACGACATCCTGAGGTATATGGAGGTGGGAAACTACTTCAGGATAAAGATCGACGGGGAGGGTTGCTACACGCTCATACTCAGCACCCACGTAGAGCAGAAGTTCCTTAAAATATTCTTGGAGAACCTGTTCAAAGCACAGGGATGCGAAGTCGAGATAATCGAGGGCTACGGCAAGCTCAGGATTATTAAGAAGTAATAAACGATACCAAGTCTAAATAAAAACCTTAATGAGTTTTCATAACCCCCTTGCTCCGTAGATGAAGTTCGACGTCGTCATAGTTGGAGCGGGCTTGGCTGGGATGCGTGCGGCGATAGCGATAGCGGAGAAGAGGAGAGACGTCAGCGTCGCGATGATATCGAAGACGTATCCGATCAGGTGCCACAGCGTTTGCGCTGAAGGGGGAACGGCTGCGGTTTTGGACGAAAGGGATAGCTTCGATCTCCACGCGTGGGATACGGTAAAGGGATCCGACTTCTTGGCCGATCAGGATGCGGTCGAGTTCTTCGTTAGGGAGTGTCCGAAGGAGATTCTCACGTTGGACGCATGGGGATGTCCTTGGAGCAGAACTCCGGACGGCAGAATAGCCCAAAGGCCTTTCGGAGGGCATTCTTTCAACAGAACGGTCTTTGCAATGGACAGAACTGGGTTTCACGAGGTTCACACGCTCTACGAAAGGACGCTGATGTTCCCCAACATCGAGAGGTTCAACGAGTACTTTCTGACGAATCTAATCGTCGAAGATAACGCCGTCAAGGGAGTTACCGCAATAGAGCTCAAGACGGGCGAGCTCGTGCTGTTCGAGGCTAAGGCGGTGATACTCGCAACTGGAGGGGCGGGAAGGATATACGGATTCACGACCTACAGCCACACCGTAACCGGAGATGGAATGGCGGTGGCGTATAGGTGTGGTGTTCCACTCAAAGACATGGAGTTCTTTCAGTTTCATCCCACAGGACTCGTCCCATCCGGAATCCTGATGACGGAAGCTTGCAGGGGTGAAGGGGGGTATCTGCTCAACAGGAACGGAGAGAGGTTCATGAAGAGGTATGCTCCAGAGAGAATGGAGTTGGCTCCGAGGGATGTCGTTGCGAGAGCTATGTGGAAGGAGATCGTTGAGGGAAGAGGGTTTGAGGGAGATTACGGCCCATATATAGCCTTAGATCTCACCCATTTGGGGGAGGAGAAGATAGAGGAAAGATTGCCCCTGATCAGGGAGACCGCGATGAAGTTCGCCGGAATAGATCCTGTTGAAGAACCTATTCCGGTTAGGCCGGTCGCTCACTACACGATGGGCGGGATCCACACGAACGTCAACTGCGAGACGCCGATAAAGGGGTTGTTCGCTTGTGGGGAAGTTGCGTGCATAAGCGTCCACGGTGCGAACAGATTGGGTTCGAATTCAACGGCTGAGTGCCTCGTTTTCGGAAGGGTTGCCGGGGAGAAGGCATTGGAATACGTTCTCAAGAGGGATTTCAAGGGAGTGAGCAGGAAGGAGTTCGAGAGAGAGGAGAGCAGAATTTTCGACGAGCTCTTGGGGAGGAGCGGGGATGAAAGCCCCTACGCTATAAAGAGAGAGCTCAACGAAACCATGGACAAAAACCTCTGGATATTCAGGGAGGAGAGGGGGATGAAGGAGGCGGTGAAGAAGATCAGGGAGTTGAAGGAGCGATACAAGAACGTGGAAGTGGTTGACAAACACAGGGGGTTCAACACCGATCTTATTCAAACGCTCGAAATTGGATACATGCTTGATTTAGCAGAGGTTGTAGCTATATGTGCCTTGCTGAGGCAGGAGAGCAGGGGGGCTCATTACAGGCTCGATTATCCGAAGAGGGACGACGAAAATTGGCTGAAGCACTCCTTAGCCTACAACACTGCAGACGGTGTTAAGGTGGATTATCTGCCCGTCACGATAACGAAGTGGAAGCCGACGGAGAGGAGGTATTGATATGAGGTTCAAGATCAGGCGTTTCGACGGGGAGAGGAGCTACTGGCAGGAATTCGATGTGCCGGTGAAGAGGGGGATGACCGTGCTTGAGTGCCTTTACTACATAAAGGAGAACCTCGACTCCACTCTCAGCTTCAGGGCTTCGTGCAGAATGGGTGTTTGCGGGAGTTGTGCCGTTCGGATCAACGGAAAACCCATGCTGGCCTGTGAAACGCAGGCTTTCAAGCTGAAGGAGCCCGTGAAGATAGAGCCCTTAAAGAACTTCAACGTCATAAGGGATCTCGTAACGGATTTCGAGGGCTTCTTCAAGAAGCACGAGATAGTGAAACCCTATCTGATAAGGAAGAGTGAAGGGGAGATAAGGCAGACGCCTGAACAGCTGAAGAGATACTACATCTATACCCTCTGCGTAAAGTGCGGTGCTTGCGTGTCAGCATGTCCCGTAGCTAAGAACAGCTTGGGGCCCATGCCAATCGTTTCCGCTTACAGGTTCAACGAAGACAGCAGGGATGAGGGGAAGGAGGAGAGACTGAAGATTTTGAGCGACCACGTATGGCACTGCCACTTCGTTGCGGAATGCAGCGAGGTCTGTCCTAAGAACCTCAATCCAGCGGAGGTAATTCAGAGGCTAAGGCTTGAGGTTTTGAAGTTCAACGTGAGGTGGTAACATGCGCCTCAACACGATGGCCTTCTACCTTCACAGGATAACGGGAGTAATACTGGCGATCTACCTCTGCGTGCACCTATGCTTTCTAACCACCGTCAAAACCGGGCAGTATTCGAGCCTGATCAAGGTGACGCTCTCAAGGCAGTTTCTTCCGTTCGACCTCATGCTCTTCCTGATCGGGATATATCACGGCGTAAACGGAGTTAGGCTGATAATACACGAGTTCGGCTTTCTTTATAGGCATAGGAAGGTTCTGCTCTATTTGACTTTCGCGATAGTCCTGACGCTATGGATCGCAGTTGCGTGGGAGGTGATGAGGTGAAGGGGTTGGGTTGGCTCATGCAACTCCTGACGGGTTTAGCTTTAACCTTCCTCGTCGCCTACCACTTCCTGATCACACACATCTTTGGCTCTCTCCAGCTGAACGAAGTCGTTGCGAGATTTCACGAGCTAAAGGCCTTCTACGCGGTTCTGCTCGTCGTTGTGACCTTCCACGCCTTCAACGGTCTGAGCGTTATAGCGGAGGAGATCGGAAGGGGCAGGCTCGCGAAGGCCTTCTACGTCGTAATGGCAGTCGTTATGGCGTACGGTCTCTTGCTACTCCTCTCAGTTTAGGTGAGGCCATGGAGGAGGAGTTGAGGAGGGAAACCCTCAAGTGGTTGGAGAGGTTGGAGGAAAGGCTTGATGGGGTTGAACACGCGAACGAGAAGGGGAGGGAATTCCTGAACAACATAAGGGCGTACCTGTCGGATTCAAAATACTTCCTATCTAAGGGAGATTTGATCAGAGCGTTCGAGTGCGTTGTCTGGGCGTGGGCTTGGTTCGAGATAGGCATGGACTTGGGACTCATCCGATCTCGATCTCGAGCCCGTTCCGATCCGCTCGGACGAACTTGACCCTTCTCCCTATCTCGAACCTCACCTTGTCCGATATCCTTTCTGAAGGCAGCCCGAGGGAGGAGAATATGTATCCCATCAGTAGGGAGCTGTTGACGAAGAACAACCCTGCCAGACCCATGTTAAGGAATATCCTGAAGTTCTCCTCACCCATCCTCTTGTCGTAACCCCTCTCCCTAAGCCACCGCTCGAACTCCTCCATGGTGAGGGTTATCCTTTTGCCCATGCGAAACGTTCAACTTAGAGTAAATTAAGGTTGGTGCGTGAGGGGGGTTCTGATAACCGAAGACGGTGATGTCTTAAGGGGAGAGTTGATCGTGGAGGAAGGGGAAGTGGTGTTCGAGGAAAGGGAGTGCGAGCCGGAATACGTCTTCTCCCCAACTTTCTTCAACGCCCACACGCATTTGGGGGATTCCGTCGCCAAGGATCCACCGTTTCTCGATCTGGAGGAGCTCGTGGGGCCGGGAGGTTACAAGTTCAGGGTGCTGAGCGAGGCGGGAGAGGAAGAGGTTGTTAGAGCTATAAGGGGGTCGATAGGGATCGCACTTGAGAGCGGAACAGCAACTATCCTCGACTTCAGGGAGGGAGGGAGTTTCGGTCTGAAACTGCTTGAGAGGGCGGACGAGGTTCGTATCTGTAAGCCGTTGGCGAGACCGTCGAATCTTGAGGAGGCGGAGGAGCTCGTGGAGAGGGCAATCGGTTTCGGAATGAGCTCGACGAGAGATCACGACATGAGGTTTTTGGAGGAGCTCAGGGAGATGACGAGGAGAAAGGGTAAGATTTTTGCGATTCACGCCGGGGAGAGGGATAACGAAGACGTTGAGGCTGCTTTGGCTCTCGAACCGGATCTGCTCGTTCACATGAACATGGCGGGGGATAGGTTTCTTAGAATGGCGATGGACGAGGGAATTCCGATAGTGTCCTGCATCCGCTCCAACGCCTTCTTCGGCCTAACGAATCCCAAGAATTACGGAATTTTGGCGGAGTACGATCGATGGCTCTTGGGAACCGACAACGTCATGATAGCCAAGCCCTCGATGCTCGAAGAGATGCACTTCGCGTCGCTCGTGGTCAGAAACGATTTGGCCGTGTTCTCAGCAAGCGTTAGGGGTTTCGAGATATTCGGGGGTAGGAGGGGTTACGTAATCTTCCACATGCGCAAGAACTTCGCGAAATCGAAGAACCTATTGGCGACGCTCGTTAGGAGAGCGGGGGTGGAGGACATCATAGCAGTTCGTTAAGACGTAAAAGCACGTCCCTCGCGAGTTCTATCTCCCTCAAAGCTATCCTTTCCCTTTCCGTATGGCAGAGATGCAACTCTCCCGGCCCAAACACCACCACATCCCACCCCGCCTTTTTCAAGTTTATCGCGTCCGTCCACGATGGCATGTGTCCAAATTCCGGCTTGATTCCCGTCGATTCGATGGCCGACCGGAGGATTTCGGTCACTTCCCCGCTTACGAAACCCCTGTCCTTTTCGAGAACCTCGTACCTTCCCAAAATCCCACTTATCCTCCCCAAAAGCTCGTCTGGATCGATTTCGGGTGGGAACGTCATGTCTATTCTCACCTCACAGCTGTCCGGAACCGCATACTCGTCCCAACCGCCCACGATCTTTTGAACGAGCATCCTTATCCCCATCTCCCTTAACCTCGTCACCGCATCGATCGCAAGATCTATCGCGTTCACGCCGAACTCCGGAGTTGCCCCGTGGGCCGATACACCATCGAACCTTGCGAGTATCTCCAAACAACCGTAATGTACATTTGCGATCTTCAACGAAGTGGGCTCCATGACTATCGCCTTCGCGGGCTTGAAGCTCTCAACGAACAACCTCGATCCCCTACCCCCCTCCTCCTCATCCGAAAGCAACGCAACTCCGAACTTCGGATCTTCCAGCACCTCCACGGCTGATAGTATGGCCACCACGCTACCCTTCGTATCGCATACTCCAGTTCCATAAGCGTAAACGCCGTCGAACTCGAAACCCCTCTTCATCGGAACCGTGTCGATGTGCGTTACTATCCACAACTCCGCTTCGGGGTTCATCACGAGATTCCTAATTCCATAACCCTCCAAAACCTCGAACCCTTCGTACCTACTCATTATGAAATCTATCAGCCTGTCCTCCTTTCCCGACGGTGATGGAATCTCCACGAGGGACTTCAAGAGCTCGAGCATCATCAAAGCTTAAAAGACGAAGATAAAAATGTTGATGCGTAATGTACATCAGGAACGTCGTGGAAGATGACATGGACAGCTTCGTGAAGATATACAAGGACGCGTACAGGGGGCTTGAGGAGTACGCGTATACTAAAACGAAGGACATAAAGTCATACTTTAGATGGCTGATGAACAGGGATAGGAAAGGATTCTTCGTCGCCGAGATCGATGGGAGGCCAGTCGGATTCGTCGCATGTGATTCGAACTGGTTTAGCTTTTTCGAGAACGAAGAGGTGGGAGAAATTCACGAGATTTTCGTGCATCCAAAATGGCAGGGAAGGGGCATAGGATCTGCGCTACTGCTCAGGGCCTTGAGGTACGCGAAGGAGAGGGGTAGAAGAAAGGTGGGGCTTTGGGTCGGGGTGGGAAACGTGAGAGCAAGAAGATTCTACGAGAAGTTCGGGTTTGAGGAGAGGGGAACATGGGGTAGATGGGTGAGGATGGTAAAGTCAGACGTCTAAGTTCTTTACCTCTTTGGAATGCCTCACTATGAACTCCCTCCTCGCCTCCACGTCCTCCCCCATCAGAACGCTGAACAACTCCTCCGCCCTTAGGGCGTCCTCTATCGTTACCTGAACGAGTATCCTTCTCTCGGGATCC
>CAZQJR010000017.1:0-1524 GCA_964592825.1 uncultured archaeon
CATAAAATCGATGGCCACCACGTATTACGAGGAGGACGATATATCCGCACCGCCGTCGAGCGGAACTTTCAGGCACGACGGAATGGTAATAGCCCCGTGTAGCGTTAAGACCGCTTCGTGTATAGCATATGGAATCACCGGGAATCTGATAACGAGGGCTGCGGACGTAACCTTAAAGGAGGGAAGGAAGCTGATACTTCTGATAAGGGAAACTCCGCTCCATTTGGGACATTTGAGAGCCCTCTGTAGGCTCGCCGAGTTGGGAGCCATAGTGATGCCCCCCGTCCCCGCCTTCTACATAAGGCCTAAGAGGGTGGAGGACATAGTCAACCACACGGTTGCGAGGGTCATGGAGCTCTTGGGATTGGAAGTGGAGTACGAGAGATGGTCAGACGCGGGTTCCGTCGAGTAGAAAAACGTCGGCGTTTCCGTAGTCCCACCTTCTAAACATGAACCCCGCCGGCCTCCTCAAATTTATGGGGGTGGAGGCGCAGAGATCGTTGAAAGCGGGCATCACAACCAGCCTCCTTCCCTTCCAAACTCCCGTTAACCAAACCCTCTCCTTGAATCCGTCCAAGTAAATAGACGGATGGGCGTGACCGAAGATCAGCACCTTCGCGTTCATCACGTCGTCGTTGGGAATTGCGTGTCCGTGAAACAGCCCGAACTTCCCCACCCTCAACCCCCTCGAATCCAACACCTCCACGCCCTCAAGCCCGGCGTCGTGGTTACCCCTTATAACGGAAATAGGAACGCTTAAATCGAGCTCGAACCTAAATCGCCCTATTCTGTGCTTAAAATCTCCGAGCACGATCACCTCATCGACCCTAAGATCTTCAATTAATTTTTGAAGTTTATTTATAATATTTTTGTCATAAAATTCTACGAGACCCAAGTGTAGGTCGGACACGAGCATAATTTTCCTCCTTCCTCTCAACAGCATCGCGGGTTCGTCAGGAACTACCTCCGCTCTCATGGAGCCTGAGCGGTATTATTCCGATGAGCGAAACCAGTATGGCCAAGGCTATCGAGAAGACGAGGGTTCTCAAAGGCGAACCTATCCTGAAAAATCCGCTCAAAACGTAAACGCTCGCTCCCCAGAACACGAAACCCGCGGCGACTATCATGAACAACATCGAGAAGTGCTTTCTGAAGGGCTTACCTTCGAGGTAGTGGTCGAAGATCTTTCCGATGGTCGCGGAGATTCCAGACGCGACTATCCACCATATGGAGCCGTAAACGAAGGCGAAAACGAGCTTCACTGCTCCGGGCATGACTTTCTGATTGTAAAGTATCCAGAAGCTGTAGAATCCCTGAATGATGCCTATCACAAACAGTATTATCGCTATTATGTACATTACGAACGATAGCCTCCCCTCCAAGAGAGAGCGCTTTACCGTGGAAAGGTAGTTGACGAGCGATTCTTCGAAACCGTAGGCCTTGACGAGGAAGTAAACTCCCAAAACGAGGGTTATCGCACCCAAACCCCACTCGGGATTCTTAAGTATGAGGGATATTGAGTAA
>CAZQJR010000018.1:0-14241 GCA_964592825.1 uncultured archaeon
ATTGGAGAGAGCTGTTAGGGATCTTAGCGACAGGTTCGGGCTCGAAAGGGTCGTTGGTTGCGGTTTGGGGGAGTTCCTGCTCAGAGAGGCAACGGAACGGGTGGGGATGGAGTTCCTGTCGGTGAAGGAGATATACGGCGATGTCTCGAAGGTCTTCCCAGCATACGCCATGGCGAGGCTCGTTTTAAAGCACCCTCCTAAGCGATAGAAGGATCAAACACGCGATTGCTGTGACAGATAGGAACGCGGGGATCTTCTTCGGAGTGTAGGGCATCGGGCGGGGCATGGGTCTTACCACGAACTCCTTCAACGAGAAGGGTCTCGTTTCGTTCTTAGGCTTGGGCTTTTCGGGATTCAGAATTAGAGGTCTCTTCCATACGCTTTCGATTACGTCGCCCTTCCAAGCCTCCACGACCGTTAGGTAGTTGTAATCCTTCGGAACGGTCAAGTTCGTCTCCAACACGTTCAGACCTTTGGTGAAGTTGACGCGCCCGATCCACTTCTCCGCCACTATCAGGCTCGTTCCGACTGGCTTTACCTTGACGTGGAGATCCACGTCGCTTTCGTTTTCGTTGGAAACGAAGTAGAACTTTGCGAGTAAAGTCGCACGCTTCTCCGATACGTTGACGAGCTGAAAATCGACGTTCCTCAACCTAACGCCGAATTCGAGGTTGGGAACCATTTGCAAGTTCGCTATCCTCAATGGATAGGTGTCGTATACGATGTCTTTCTTCGATATCCTGAAAACCACCGTGTAATTCTTGTCCCTGTCGAACGTTAAGTTGAACCGGTAAACGTGAGAACCCTTTCCCTTCACCTTCACGCTCTTCTCCAAAATGGATATCCTGCTACCCAGAAGCTGAACGCCGGCGGTCAGATCGTAATCATCTCCCTCATAAATTTTAACGTAAACGTCGAACCCCAACCTCACGCTCGACGCGTTGCTGTCGAGGAGTTTCGCGTTTACGTACGCTATTCTCGCCGGATAATAACTCCCGGCACAACCGCAGAGAGCTATGACGAATAACAACGCCAGAAACTTCAAACTTCCTCTCATAGGTAAAGATTTTTGGGCGTATGTATGAATTTTTCTATTTGATTTAAAAAGTGGGCTCGCCCGGATTCGAACCGGGGACCTTCGCCTCGTAAGGGCGACGTCATAACCCCTAGACCACGAGCCCCGAGGTAAGGAGGAGGGATGGACGTATAAATTTTGCGAATGATCAGACGGCATCGTATCCAGCTTTCAACGCCTTTAAATTGAGATCTCGAACCTTCTGAGGTAAAACTTCCCTTATCGCATCCTCGAGCTCCTTCAAACCGAAAGGCATTTCGACGAGCTTTGCCATCATTCCCAAAACTACGACGTTCGTCGCCTGAACTGATCCGAGCTCTTCGGCTATCTTCGACGCATCAACGGGATAAACGTTTGGCGTAATTTCCTTAAGCTCGTTTATTATCGTCGTTTCGTCGGGGTAATTGGCCGTTCCGAGCGTTACCGTATTGGGGACTATCCTCCTCCTGTTGAGTACGACCACGGAATTCCCGTTGAGGTACTTCGAGTACCTTAGCGCCTCAACGAGTTCGAGGGATATCATAACGTCCGCGTTCCCCGGGGGGATTAGAGGGGAGAGGACGTCTCCGATCCTAACATGGACTTCCACGCTACCTCCCCTCTGAGCCATTCCGTGAACTTCGGACGTTATAACGTTCAGTCCGGCCTTCATGGCAGCTTTGGCTATTATGGTCGAGGACGTGAGAATCCCCTGCCCGCCAACACCGACGATGACGATGTCCATAGAACGGCAAGGGCAACGGTTTATTTAAGCGTTGACGTTTCTTCTTCGATGATAACGCTCTGCCTCGTCAACACCTACGACAAGTTGAAGCTTCACGAGATACACCTAAGATCGATAGCGAGAGCGGCCCCCCTCTGCCACGCCTACGGATTTCACCTCGCGCTGATGGACTTCCCTTTCTGGAGGAGCGAAAGGGAGATGGCGGAGGAGGTGGCGGAATACACGACCATAGGGGAGCACGGAAAGTACGTTTTGGAACTGCTCGAGGCCGGAAGGATACACCTCGTGGAAACCATCCCCGCCCATTTCGGAGAGGCGATCGCCACGACTTCCAAACCCGACGAAAAGAAGAGAATCGGTCTAAAGGACGTTGCGGAGCTCTTAAGTAGGAGATCCGCCGTGTTCCTCATAGGATTGGGTAGGAGAGGTCTGCCGAAAGAAGCTCTGAGGAGGGCGAGGTACCACTTCGACGTAACCGAAAAGGGGATAAGTCTTGAAACCTGCAGTGCTATGGGTGCCATAGCAACGGCGGTATGGCTCGCCAAAAGGTGGTTCGATGGAAGAAATTAGGTTCTGTCCAGAGCACGGATTTTATAGGGGCGAGTTCTGCAGTTGCGGGAGGAAGGGAGAGCTCATACTTAGCAAGGAGAGGGTGGAAAAGCTCGGAAGATTTATATCGGGAGTCCTAAGACACTTTCCAGACAAGTTCGGGCTCGAGATGGACGAGAACGGCTGGGTAGATTTCGAGGATCTCGTTAGGGTCGTTAAGAGGAAGTACAGATGGGCGAACAGGTGGCTCATAAAGGCGATGATATATTCGGACTGGAAGGGTAGGTACGAGCTCAAGGACAACAAAATAAGGGCGAGATACGGGCACAGCGTCGATGTTAAGCTTACCGACTACCCGATCGCGGAAGAGGACGTTCTTTACTACGGAACCGGTGAGGAAGAGGCTCAAAGACTTCTCGAAATAGGAATAAAGCCGGTAAATCAGGCCTACGTTCACCTCTCAACTACAATAGAGAAGAGCGAGGAGGTGGCGAGGTTGAGAACGGACGAGCCGATAATACTCGAGATCGATGCCAAGAAGGCGAGAGAGGACGGAATAAGGATTATAAAGGCGAACGAGTTTATAGCGTTGGCTAAGGAGATCCCTCCGAAATACATAAAGGGTGTGATCAGGCTATGAGGTGCGTCGTCACGGATTGGGACTACATGGACTCCCTGTGCAGGAAGGTGGCGGAGCAGATAATGGACGACGAATTCGATCCAGAGATAATAGTGGCTCTGGCGAAGGGGGGATGGTTCGCTGGGAGAATCCTCTGCGATATACTCGGATTGGACGAACTGACGAGTTTGAAGGTCGAGCACTACTCGGGAATAAGGGAAAGGGAGATAAGGGTTGGGCACGTTCCCGCGGAGGTGAAGGGGAAGAGGGTGTTGGTCGTGGACGATATAGCCAACACGGGAATGAGCATAAGGAGGGCTATGGAGGAAATAGAGAGGCTCGGAGCAGAGGAGGTGAAGACAGCAACGCTTCTGCTCCTTCACACATCCAAGTTCATCCCAGACTACTTCGGCGAGTGCTTGGAGGAGTGGGCCTGGGTCATATTTCCGTGGAACTTCGTCGAGGACATGGTCAGCCTCATAGTCAAAGTTATGAAGGACAGCAGGAAGGACTTGTGGACGAAGTGGGACATAAAGTGGGAGCTCTTCGAAAGGTTCGGCTTGGATCCCATATACCTCGAAATCTCCCAGCCGGGTAGGTTCGACGAGGTGTTGAAGATAATGGAAAGGAGGGGAGTGATCTATAGGGTCGAGGAGGACGACAGGGAGTACTGGACGCTTTCCGAGAAGTGTTAAATATTCGATTCTCTACGTAATTCCATGCACGAGATCGCGGAGATAGCAATAATAGGAGGTACCGGTATTTACGAACAGTCGGCTTTTGAGAACGTTAGGGAGATAGAAATCGATACTCCCTTCGGAAAGCCTTCGGATAAGATTCTCGTAGGAGAGTTCGAGGGCAGAAGGGTGGCCTTCCTTCCGAGGCACGGAAGGGGGCACATATATTCCCCGACGAAGGTTCCTTACAGGGCGAACGTTTACGCGTTGAAGAAGATAGGCGTGAAGAGGATAATTAGCGTGTGCGCGGTCGGATCGCTGAAGGAGGAGATAAAGCCGTTGGACATCGTTATCCCCGATCAACTCTACGACAAAACGAAGTTCAGGCCGAGCACTTTTTTCGAGGACGTCGTCGTTCACGTGGGATTCGCCGAGCCCTTCTGTCCGGAACTGAGGGATGTCACCTTGAGGGCGCTTAAGGAGTTGGGTTACGATCACCATCCCAAGGGCACCTACGTTTGCATAGAGGGGCCGCAGTTCTCAACCAAGGCTGAATCCGCCGTTCACAGGGCGTTGGGGTTCGACATAATAGGCATGACCGCTTTACCCGAGGCCAAGCTCGCGAGGGAGGCGGAGATCTGCTACGTTACTATAGCCACAGTCACGGATTACGACGTCTGGAAGGAGGAAGAGGTGGACGTGGCGATGGTGCTCGAGAACATGGCCAAGAACGAGGAGAGGGTGAGGAACCTTCTCAAGAAGCTAATTCCGATGATCCCGGAGGAGAGGAACTGTCCGTGCAAGGACGCTCTGAAGTTCGCGATAACTACGAGCAAGGACAGAATAGGTTACGAGGTTAGAAGGAAGCTCGGAATATTCTTGGACAAGTATCTATAATTTTTACCACCAAGGATTTCTTTTCGGAGGAGTTCTGTTGGTTAAGTTCAGCGTCGTGTTCGAGTATTTTATCCTAACGCTTATCGTCGGAACCTTCTTGAAAGAAACTTCCTTCGTGCTCCACGCGTAATCGAAGCACATGTACTTGCCGTAGGTTATGTTGCATATCGGAACCTTGGCGTAGGTGTGGCACGCTACGCAAGCTTTGTTCGACCCCGTCATGAGCGTCGAATTCTTCGCCCATTCGACGAACTCCTTGTGGGCGGAGAAGTTGCCGACGTTCGGATGGCACTGAACGCACGTTACGTTCCTGCTCATTCCGTTGTGGCAGAACGTGCAGTTGAAGTCGTGGTAGGGGGAGAACTCCAACTCGACTGCTACGTTCTGATGGCACCGTTTACAGTTCGAGGAAACCACCCTCTTGACGGCTATGGCGAACACGCTGAACGATTCCGTTCGAGCTAAGTAGAAGTAGCTCTCGTTGTCCCTACCAACGAGGTAAGTCTTGAGCGGTATCCACCTACCCCTGTATTCGAGCATTATCACAGTATGGGGATCGTATCCCCTTATCCAAACCTTCGGAACCTTAAACTCTATCTCTCCCGGCGGATGCAACTCCCTTCCCGTGCTCTTGTCGACTATCACTATCTCCAAGTATTCCAATACGTAAAATTCCTCGCTCGGTGGACTTACGGGCGGAAACTCCAAAACCCTTACGGTTACGTTAACGGGAACGCTTTCGGATAACGAAAAAGATGTCGAGATTACGTTCGTGACGTTGGTCACGTTGATCCTAACCTTTCTGTTGGCCGGAACAACGAACTCCTTGGTGAACGTGCCGTTCGAGTATTCGGTTACGGGTGCGACGGGCACCGCGCGATGATGGAGTGTTAAGAAAACTAACGTGGGTAATATCACGCATCCGACGAGCGTTACGGGAAGTATTATTTTTAGAAAGCGATAAGACGATCTCATACCGCCGATCACTACATGTAGTCCGATCAGATTAAAGTTAAATGTTTCGATAATGATGATGCGATTTGTTTATCAAAAAAATTTACCACGGATAGCCCGGATATATCTTGGACGACGGTGGAGCATTTGTCAAAGTTTTGTTGGCGTAGTAGTAGCTACCGTTGGTGAGCTTGACTACGCCGTAACCAGTGGCGTTACCGAGCACGTAGACCGTGTAAGTACCGTTGGCGTTGTAGTCGGTAGTCTGATAGTGGGTCGCCTGAGTGATGTTCCAAATCGTGAAGTTAAATTTGGCCATAAGCTTAAGGACTTCGGCGTGGTGCCAAGTTATGTTCACCGGCGTTTCCGTGTGGCACGCTACGCAAGCTTCGTTCGCTCCGGGCATTAGAGTCTCGTTTATCGCATCGTGCACGAACTTCCAATGAGCGGCCATCGAACCCGTATCGCCCGGCAGGGTCGTTAGTCCGAAACCACCCGCCTGAACGTAGTCCGTTCCTCCCGTCCCCACCGGGTTGCCGAAGTACCATGTGGTTCCGTGGCACTGACTACAGGTTTGAGTCGAACTTATTGATCCGTAATAGGTGATGTGTCCCAAGACGTAGGACGTTCCGTAAGCCCCGTGGCAGGCCATGCACCTAACGACGCTCGCAGCGTGCGCCTGAACTCCCGGGTAGGCGGAGGTGTAAGAGCTCTTGTTCACGGTGGCGTATTGAAGCCCGTTGAACCCCGTCGCCCTATGGCAGAGCTGACAGTCGAAAACGTATCCGGATTCTCCCGTGTGTGGCCCCACGTGAGTTCTCATCTCCATGTAAACGTCGTAGTGGCATTTCTTACAGGGGACATTGTTCCCATTTCCCGATATGTTGTACCAAATGTGCTGTCCGTGGAACAGCGAGACCGTGCTCGGCATTACGACCAAACCCAGCGACAGAAGTATGATCGTGATCAGTAAGGCCTTGCTCGTGTTCATCATATACGATTGTATGGAAACATTTAAAATATTATCGATATCATAGCGATCGCTATTAAATATGATAATTGTAATGATGAATAAATTCGACGACGTAACACTTCACGCAACGCAAAGAAAATTTAAAAATAATTTTAAAAATTTATGAAATCTAAAAGATTACCATGGATAGCCCGGATAGAAGCCGCTCGGTAGGGACGTCTGAGCCCCGCTCGCTCCAGCGTAGAAGTAACTACCGTTGGTGAGCTTGACAGCACCGTAACCAGTGGCGTTACCGAGCACGTAGATCGTGTAGTTGCCTCCGGCGCTGTAGTTGGATGTCGTGTAGTGAGTCGCGTTGTTGGTCTTGGCCCAAGTAGTCATGTTCCACTGGGCTGTGAAGTTGAGGAACTCAGCGTGGTGCCAAGTTATGTTCACCGGCGTTTCCGTGTGGCACGCTATACAAGCTTCGTTCGCGTCGACCATCGTCTTATCCTTTATTGCACCCATCACGAATCCGTTGTGAGCCGCCCACCTTCCAGCGTCGGTGACTCCCGGCTTGACCCATCTGTACGGGGATCCAGCCAAGGCAGTCATGTTCTCAAAACCGCCAGCGAAGAATCCGGGCACCGTACTTACGTAGTACGTGGTATTACCGGTGGTGTTGGCCGCATCGTACTGGTGGCAAAGCATACACGCTACGACGCTCGCGGCGTGCGCCTGCTGACCGGGTGTGTACTGGGTGTAAGAGCTACCAACGTTGGCGTAGGTTATGCTTGCGTTTGCTCTGTGGCAGGCGTAGCAATCTCCGGAATCAACAGTGTATTTTGTCGGCCATGTGTATGTTCCAGAGGTAGTATTATATTTCAATTCACTGAGATCCTTGTGGAACGCCGAAAGGCTCAGCTCGCAGAAAACGTCGTAGTGACACTTGCTACACGGTAGATACTTGTTCCCAGATATGTTGTACCAAATGTGCTGTCCGTGGAACAGCGAGACCGTGCTCGGCATTACGACCAAGCCGACCGCTGCGAATATCACTGCGAGCAACAAGGCTTTGCCCACATTCATACTCTCACACCCCTAATAATATTGTGTGTAAGGTAGGTTATAAAATTTATTCTTATCGTTTTTATCCTAATCACGTGATAGTGTATATCACAGAGGATTAATAAAAACGCTCGATGGAGATGTTAACGTTTATTAAAGCTTCGAAAAATAATAATAATTCAGCAATTATAATTGCAAAAAATCTTAAGTGTCTTCATCGTAACCGTTAAGTTGGATCGAAAACATACTAAACGGTTAGGGGTGATCTTAATGAAGTTGAGCAGAAGGAACTTCATAAAGCTCGTCGCGGCGATGGGCGCGGCGACTTTTCTGAGCACTTACAAGGCCGAAGTCGTTAGGGCGCTCGACGAGGTAAAGGATTACTGGCACATCTGCTGGCTGAACGGCGCCGCGTGCACGGGATGCACGATATCCTTCGCCCAGAGCGTGGATCCAGACCTACTCGAAATACTTACGAGCATAATCGTAGGCAACTCCAGACTGCCCATAGTCCTCCCAGACTACATGGAAACCATCGATCCCGCGTCGGGAACCCTCGCCGAGAGTAAGATAGAGAGATGGAAGAGGGGAAGCAAGGGTAGGAGGATACTCGTACTCGAAGGTGCCGTCCAGAAACCGGGATACTGCGTTATAGGCGGAAAGGACTTTAGGGAGAGAGTCTTGGACGTTATAGACTATGCCGACCACATAATAGCCTTCGGCGCCTGTGCGTGCTTCGGAGGTATTCCATCGTCGTATCCTAATCCGACTGGAGCCAAGGGACTTCAGGAGTTTCTAAGGGAGGTCGGAAGGGAGGATTTGGCCAAGAGAGTTATAAACATCCCGTGCTGTCCCGGACATCCGGATCACCTCGTCCTAACCCTAACGGCCACGATGCTCGGGGTTAAGCTTGAGCTCGACCAGTACAACAGACCCAAGCTGTTCTTCGGTAGGAACATGCACCTCGCCTTGTGCCCGTACAGACCGTACTACGACATGGGCGTGTTCGTGACCAAACCGGGCGAAGAGGGGTGCAGATACAAGTTTGGGTGTAAGGGGCCGGACGTTTACACGGACTGCGCTTTGAGAAAGTGGAACAACCACGTCAGCTACTGCGTCCAAGTCGGAGCGCCTTGCATAGGGTGTGCGGAACCGGGATTCCCCGACAGATTCACGCCGTTCTACGAGCCGCTTACCAACCACAGACCGTTTTTCACGCTCGATCCGAACTACGTTTGGGCTGGAGGTGCGGTTTTAGCCGGAGCCACTGCTTATAAGGTTAAGAAAGGTAAGGAGGAGGAGAGGGATGGTTAAGGTAGTTGTCGATCCCGTAACGAGGATTGAGGGACATTTGAGGATCGAGATGAACGCGAGCCCCGTTTCGACTAAGACCGGCAGTTGGTACATCGTAGACTACGCAAAAAGTGCTGGAATGCTTTTCAGGGGGTTCGAGATCTTTCTGAAGGGCAAGGATCCGAGAGACGCGTTCTTCTTCACCCAGAGAATATGCGGGGTGTGTCCCGCAGCTCACGCGGAGGCTTCGAATCAGGCGTTGGACATAGCCTTCGACGCTGTTCCCCTTCCTCCCGCCGCGACGCTGATAAGGAACATAATCCAGTGCGCTTATTACATATACGACCACATGATCCACACATACCTTCTCGTAGGCCCCGAACTCGGAATCCTATGCAACTATCCCCCCATGATTCCACCGGTTATGGGCAAGGAGGGCATATCCAAGCTCGGGCTCGGAAGCAGTTACGCGAAGTGCATAGAGATGCAGAGGAAGGCCAACGAGATCACCGCTCTCTGGGGTGGAAAGTTCCCCCATCACGCGAGCGGGTATCCGGGTGGGGTTACGGTAAAGCCGACTACGGAGAGGATAGCCGGAACCATAGCGAGAGCGGTTGAGATTTGGGAGTTCGTTGCGAAAACGATGATAAACGACATAAAGGCTATAATAAATGCGAACGAGACCGTGGGGGAGAAGGTGAGCGAGATCTTGGGTCTGAACTTGAGAGGGCTCGAAGACGTAGGTGTGGGAACGGGGAACTTCCTTAGCTACGGAATGTTGCCCGATCCCGAGAACTACGACGATTGGCTGAAGGTGGCGTACGGGGAGAAGGGAAGGAGATTATCGGCCGTATTCCACGCAGGAGCGTGGAACGGTAGCTTCAGAGACTTCGATCTGAAGAAGATAGTCGAATACACGAAGTACTCTTGGTACTACGACTACAGCGGCCTGAGACCCGACGAGGAAGAGACCGTTCCGGAAATGAACAAACCCGGAGCGTATTCGTGGATAAAGGCTCCGAGATACGACGGAAAGGTTTACGAGGTCGGACCGCTGGCGAGGATGATCAACACCTTCGGTCTCAGCTGGCGCATACCGAGGGTGCATCCGATAACGGGGGAGGATCTTGGCGACTTCGTTTACAGGGTCAGAAATCCGAAGGGATCCGTGCTCGATAGGGTGGTCGCGAGGGTGGCGAACGCCTTGATATGCGCGAACAAGCTCATAGAGTTCGCCAAGATGCTCGTTCAATACAAAGATACGTCCATATGCAATTATAAGGACGTTCCGAAGAGCGGAGAAGGTTTTGGACTTTACGAAGCTCCGAGAGGCGCCCTGCTGCACTACCTAAAGATAGAGAACGGGGTAATAGCGAGGTATCAGTGCGTGGTTCCGAGCACGTGGAACCTCAGCCCGAGAGACGACATGGGACAGCCCGGGCCTGTGGAAACCGCCCTTCAGTGCGGAACGACTTGGCTCCCGACTATGGACGTGCCAACGGTGTGCAGCGCCATATGGGGCGAGGATTACGGAAATCTGCTTAAGAGCGCACTCGCACCGCTCGGATTAGAAAAGCTGAACATGGAGCCGTCGAACGGAAAGAGCTTTAACACCACCCTCGCCCTGCTCGTGGTGAGGAGCTTCGATCCCTGCATAGCCTGTGCCGTTCACGTTATCGACAAAACCTAATTTTTTTGCCACGATGATGACTACTCCCGCCCCTGAACGGTGATGAGTGTTACGCTACCTGAGTGGCTCCTCTCCCGGGACGGGGACGGGATACCTTCCCGTCAAACAAGCCAAACAGAGTTCGCACTCCTTAAATCCAACTGCCTTAAGCAGACCCTCCAAACTTAAATAGGAGAGAGAGTCTGAATTCAACGCCCTCCTGATCTCCTCGACCGTCCTGTTGCTCGCTATCAGCTCCTCCCTCGTCGACATATCTATTCCGAAATAGCACGGGGCTATTATCGGCGGGCTTCCCACCCTGAAGTGAACCTCCTTCGCATCCGCCCTCCTGACCATGTCCACTATCCTTCTCGAAGTGGTTCCCCTCACTATCGAATCGTCGACGAGAACTATCCTCCTTCCCGAAACGTTCTCCTTGACAACGTTCATCTTTATCTGAACCGAAAGCTCCCTCAGCCTTTGTTCCGGCATTATGAAGGTTCTGCCGACGTACCTGTTCTTTATCAGACACTCCAAGTATCTAAGTCCCGACTCCTCCGCGAACCCTATAGCTGCAGTCGTTCCGCTGTCCGGGACGGGTGATACTACATCCGCATCCACCGGGCTCTCCTTGGCGAGGTTCTTCCCCATCCTGTACCTCGCACCGTAAACGCTCACACCGTCTATGGTTGAGTCGGGGCGGGCGAAGTAAATGTACTCGAAAACGCATCTGGCCAACCTTTCGCCCTTCGCGATCCTGCAGAACTCCACTTCCCCGTCCCTTACTATCACCGCCTCCCCCGGCTTGACGTCCCTAACCTTCTTGGCTCCAACGGCGTCGAGAGCACAACTCTCGCTCGCCACGACGTAACCAAAATCGGTCTCTCCGAAGCAGAGGGGTCGGAATCCGAGCTCGTCCCTGTAACCTATCAGAACGTCGTTGAACAGAATTGTAAGGGAAAAACTACCTATGAGCTTATCCTGAAGGAGCTCGAGGGCTTCGACGACATCGTACCTCATTAGATAAGTCGACAGGAGTTGGGCTATTACCTCGGTGTCCGAGTTCGTTACGAATATCCTCCCCTCGTTCTCCAGCATCGCCCTGAGTTGGGGATAGTTAACGAGGTTTCCGTTGTGCCCCACGGCGAGGTAACCGGCCTTGGATTTAACGAGGATCGGCTGAGCGTTCTCGAGCTTCGATTCCCCGGTCGTCGAATACCTAACGTGCCCTATCGCACAACTCCCTTTCAGCCTCGATAGCACACTCTCGTCGAAAACCTCCGTTACCAATCCCATTCCCCTATGAAGCTCCACGACCCTCCCGTCGGATACCGCCATCCCCGCGGATTCCTGACCCCTGTGCTGAAGGGAGTAGAGGGTAAAGTAGGCTATCTTCGACGTCAGGTTCTCCTCAGCACAGTAAACTCCGACTATGCCACACATTTAATTGCTCTTCTTTTTCTTCTTCACCCAGTTGTAGCTCCTTAACCTCTTGCTCCTTCCGAAGCCACAAGCGGCGCAGTATCCCTTTCTCCTGTGGAACGCAACCCTACCACACCTTCTGCACTTTATGTGAACGATCTTCCTACCCCTTTTACCCATCGCAGCGGTTCCATCGGACATTTCGAATCACCTCACGTCTGAGAGGGGGAGACGAAGACCACGGTATCTCCCCTGATTATTACGCTACCCAACTTCCTAACCACCTCGCCGTTCTGAATCTCCTCGGCGTTTTCGAGCACGAGATTCATGTGTATGTCGTATCCGTTCAGTATCCCCCTGAACTCCCTACCCCCCTTTAACCTCACCAACACCGGCGTTTGCAACGCTTTGTTCAAGACATCGAGCGGTCTTTTGGCCATACCGTCTCCTCCAAAAATGCTTTTAACTTCGTTCATCCATTGACTATTTAAAAATATCGGAGGATCCACATGAAGAGGCACATGCTCAGAAAGAAGGAGGCTAAGAGGATTGCGAGATCCTTGGCGGAAGAGACCGGAATAGAACTTAGCGGTAGCATGGAAAGGGTAGAGATAAACGGTAAAACCGTGATTCTCGTGGATGGAGAGCCGATGATCTTGGAACACGACGGGAGGTATTACCTCACAGTCTACGCCCTCCTGAAGTTCAAGCCGGAAAGGGGGAAGGTCGTTGTGGATGAGGGTGCGATGCCCCACGTAATAAACGGGGCGGACGTGATGAAACCCGGGATAGTAGAGGCGGACGAGAGAATAAAAGAGGGCGATTTCGTTTACGTAGTTGTGGAGGGCAAGGAGACACCTTTGGCCGTTGGAATAGCGCTCGTCGATGGGAAAGATATGAAGGGCGGGAAGGGAAGGGCGGTTAAGAACATTCACCACATAAAGGACAGGATCTGGAAGACGTTTTTCAAATGATCAAAGTTCATATACAACCCGCCGATTCGATGGAGCATGGGAAGAAGGCTTAGGGTCGTAGTAAGGGCGAAGGAAAAGAACTCGATGTGTTATTGGGCGAAGGTCAGGAATCCCCTCAGAGTCGCACTCAACTACATCGTTGTTTCCGTGTGCAGGATTCTCCCGTCCCTCGGGCTGAAGAGATGGCTTTTGAGGAGAATTGGAGTGAAGGTAGGTAAGAACGTAGCGTTCGGTTTGGAGTCGACCGTGGACGTTTTCTACCCCGAACTGATCGAGATCGGGGACGATACCATAATCGGATACAACACCGTCATCCTCGCGCACGAGTTCCTCAGGAACGAACTGAGAGTCGGAGAGGTGAAGATCGGCAAGGGTGTTACGATCGGCGCGAACTGCACGATTCTGCCGGGCATCAGCATAGGGGACAACTCGATCATCGCCGCCCACAGCCTCGTAAACTCCGACATCCCTCCGAACGTTTTGGCCGGCGGAGTTCCGGCGAGGGTGCTGAGGGAGTTGGTTTAATTTTTAAACCAAAACTGTTTTAAGCAGTTTATTTTATAAACCACCTATGGAGGAGGCGATAGTCCTACTTCTAACCGGTTTGGCCGTAGGATTCGCGAGCGGATTGCTCGGAGTCGGCGGATGCTTCATAATGGTTCCCGTTCAGTACTGGCTGTACACGTCGATGGGAATGGATCCGCAGCGGGCAACGATGGTCGCCTTCGGCACAAACCTGCTCGTCGTGTTCGTAACGGCGATAAGCGGAGCCTACGCCCACACGAAAAAGGGAACCGTGTTCTGGAAGGCAGCGATAGTTCTCGGAATAACGGGAGCACTCGGATCATTTCTCGGATCTGCCATCGCCACCCTCATACCCAAGAACTTGCTTAGGATAGCGTTCGGAGTCGGAACTTTCATAGCCGGATTCAGGATGCTTACCGCAAAACCCCCTTCGGTTGAAGGCGGAATGGTCAAAAATCCGATTATCTGGGCTATGTGGGGATTTCCGGTTGGAATAATATCGGGCATCATAGGGATAGGCGGAGGAGTTTTCATGGTTCCCGTAATGACCCTCGCCCTCGGATTCCCAATCCACACCGCCGTAGGAACTTCCGTAGCGCTAATGATATTCACGGGACTCGGTGGAGCACTGGGATACATGTATCAGGGTCTCAGAGCGGGAATGCCCTTCCTCACGCCCGTCGGCCACATGATAGGTTACGTGAACTTGGACGGTTGGCTCATGCTTTCAGTAACGAGCGTTTTGATGGCTCAGGTGGGAGCGAGGGTCGCTCACAGGTTGCCGGCAAAGAGGTTGAAGTACGTTTTCGTCCTCGTCATGTTCTACATGGGTTGGAAGATGAT
>CAZQJR010000019.1:0-2917 GCA_964592825.1 uncultured archaeon
ACCCTCCCCCTCGTAGGCCTGTCTATCCCTCCTGCCATGTTGAGCATAGTCGTCTTTCCGCTCCCCGACGGCCCGAGCACGACCACGAACTCGCCCTCCACGACGCTTAGGTTCACTCCCCTCAACGCCTTAACCTCAACCTTCCCCAACCTGTAGATCTTCCAGACGTCCTCGAACCTCAGGATCTCCTCCATAGCCAGAATCCCACTCCGATCAGTATCACCAAGACCAACGCTACAATCGGAACGTTGTTTTGGGATGGAAACACGTAGAGCGTGAAGTTCTCATACTCCACGTGCTCCTTCAGAGTAGGGTCGAGGTACGTTACTACCGCCCTGACCACGAACCTCCCGTGACCCTCCGCCTTGAGGACGAAAGTGGACGTGGCGGAATCTCCGCTTGCGAGCGTTCCTACGAAGTACGTGTCCCTGCCCACCAACCCCCGCGGAAGCTCGAGTTTGATCTTCACGCCTTTTGCGACCTCCTTCCCGCTGTTCTCAACCGCCAAGTTCAGCGTGAATGTCTCTCCCTCCACCAGCCTGTTTGGTATCGTGTAAACTCCCGATACGTCTATCCTCATCGGTTCGAGGGGGAATACGTATATCGGGATTTCGTAGCGCCATTCGTATCCATCGCACGACATCTCCACCCCCACCGTTCTGTTTCCCGTCACGTTTCTTCCCACCTTCAAATGGAAGCTCGCCTCACGGCTTTCACCCCTACCTATCTCCCCCAAGTAGGCGACCGAGTCCCCGCTGAAATCCTCAGGAAGCTTCAGCCTTACAACCACGTTCCTCGCCTCCTTCTTCCCCACGTTCTCCACGGTCAGCTTTAGGGTGAAGTTTTCGTCCGGATACACTTTGGGAACGACGACGTGGGGAACGAGCTCGGGCTTTCCCGTTATCGTGATCGTGAACGGGATGGTGTAGCGGTAAGTGTTCCCGTATGGATCCGTGCACTTCACGAGCAGTTCCACCCCCTTCTCCCCGACGCTCGCGTTCTCATCTACGAACACGGTGAAGTTCAGAACCTTAACGTCCCCTCCCCTCCACAACCCGTAGAACCTCTCGGAATCCTTCGCCCTAACTCCTTCGAGCCCTATCCTTACGTTCTTAGCGTCTCCCCCCACGTTCTCGACCTTTAGCGTGATCGTCCCCCTCTCTCCCGGCTCCACGCAACCCCTTACGTCCTTTATTTCGAACTCGGGCTTGTCCAGAACGGTTATCTGCTTAACGCACCTCAAATACTCGCTCCCGTTGCTCTCCGTCGTGTAGCTCAGAAATACCTCGAGCCCGTACGTTCCAGCCCTGTCCACGTGAACCTTGAATTCGGTCGAAACGTTGCCCGTAAAATCGCCCAAACTCACCGATCCATCTATCAGACCGGTAAGCATCATGTTGGCGTTTTTGACGGGATAAGGAGAGCTAACTTCCACCACGACTACGAAATCGCCCACGCTCGGTTTAGCAGGAATCGTACGGACGTTCACGCTCATCGCGTTCGCACATCCCACGATCAGAATTAAGGACAAAAGGACGAGCTCAACCCTCATCCTTCAGCCCCCTCATCGCCTTGAGAAGCAGATCCCTGTAGAGATCGAGATCGACGTCCATGTACATGGAATACATCGCGATACCGTCCATGAAGGCGTGGAGAAGAACGGCCATCTCCTTCGGATTTTCGAAACCCTCCCTTTCGAGAACCCTCGCAACCCTATCGAAAGATCTCTTCCTCAACTCCTCTATGAACTTCGGATCCGTTTTGCTGAGGTTGTCGAGTATCGTGTACGTCATCCTCGCCAAACCGGGATACCTCTTCATGAGCTCGAACCTCCTCTTCACGGCGCTTTCCAAATCGTTCTCTTCCTTCCAAGGGGAAAACTTCCTTATCACGTAAGCGATCAACTCCTTTTCGAGCCCGCACTTGTTCTTGAAGTAATAGAATATCGTGCTCTTCGAAACCCCAGCCTCCTCGGCGACCTCATGAACGGTCGCCCTCGGATTCCTCAAATAAACCCTGAAAGCGGCTTCAAGCAGATCCTCCTTCCTCATGTATCTGACTGGTCGGTCGAACTAATTAAGCTTTGCCGAAAAAAACGAAAAAGTGATGAAGGGGTAGGGGGAAGATTCGATTATGGTCAAGGCGATAATCCTGTGCTGTGACAACATTAGGGATCGTTTCTGCATCGGTTGTGAGAGGTGCCTAACGGCGGCGAGGGAGAGGAAGGGCAACTTCGAGAAGTTCGACAAGGTGGAGATAGTCGGAATAGTCAGCTGCGGTGGTTGCCCGGGTTACGTGATTCCGAAGCTGAAGCTGTTCAACAAGTGGATCGATGGCTTTGACGATTACGAGGTCGTCTTCATAGGAAATTGCATAAGGCTATCGTCGACGATTGGCAAGTGTCCGCTGAACGTCGATGAGCTCGCGAAACTGATAAAGGAGAAGTTTAATAAGGAAGTGGTCATAGGCACGCATCCATGGTAGACTTGGCGAAGAAGAGGAAGGCAATCCTAAAGGATTGGTTGAACTATTTTTTGGACAGGTATCCCATAAAACCTCCTTTCGAGATTACCGATTTTTTGGAGGAGTGTCTGGGAGGGATATTGGACAAGCTCATCGAATTCTACTACGGCGGTAACCTCAAGGGCGTCGAGGAACCCTTGGACAACCTGATGAGGTATCTGGCAAGCGACACCAAGCTTTCGGCGGGGGGGAGCATGGCGTCCATATTCTACCTCAAGAAGATATTTCTCGACAGGTTTCCGGACATGAGCAGGGAGGAATTCATCAGGCTCAGCGAGGTCGTGGACGTTCTGGCGTGCAAGGCCTTCGACGCCTTCATGCACTCGAGGGAGAAGCTCATAGAGTTGAAGTACAAGGAGAAGGAGTACTGGCTGAGGATGGAGATGAAGGCCTA
>CAZQJR010000020.1:0-2364 GCA_964592825.1 uncultured archaeon
GAGTCCGGAAGAGTTGAAGATGAAGGGGGAGAAGATATACAGGGAGAAGCTTAGGCTGAAGGTGAAGATGGGATTCGACCCCGACTCCCTCAGGTTGCCTAAGAGGATATTCGAAACGGAATGCTTCCACGGAAAGCTGAAAGAGGAGTACATCAGGGAGGCTTTGAGATATTGGAAGGAGAAGTACGTTCTATCTATAGTCTAACCACTCACCGACGTTCAGGATCTTGCATACGATTCCCTCTTTTTCCAACAACTCCTTAAGTCCTTCGGCGTTCTTCTTTTTTCTTTCCGGATCGTAGTGGATGGGCACGACGAGTTCGGGCTTGAGCCTCTTCATCTCCCTAACGTATTCCTCGTAGAAGTCCGGGAAGCACGCAGTGAAAACGACCTTCGGGTTCTGGACGTCGGGGAACTTGGCGGAGTCTCCAGTGTGAAGCACGCCCTCGTACAGGTAGCTTACCGACTCCTTCGCCTTCCAGCACCAGCTTTCCAAAACCTTTATCCCGTCGATCTCCATCCCCGGCTTGGCTTCGATCCCCTCGAGTCCGTATTCCTCGAGCGTCGCCTTGGGTGCTACGAGCTTATCGTATTCTATCTCCTCAAGCTTCTTCGGATCTATGTGGTCGGAGTGCTCGTGGGTTACGAGAACGAAATCGAATCTGGCTTCTGGCTTCAACGTGTAGTTCGGATCTATTAGCACGTGCTTGTCGGCTATTATCTCGACGCAGGAGTTTCCGAGCCATCTGAGCCTCATGTAAGTAAACTCTGCAAGTCTGAAGATAATCCTTACTCCTCCAAGACCTCCAAAGCCTTATGAACCGACGCGTCGTCGAAGAGAACCAAGGCCACCTCTTCAACGCTTTCGGCGGATCTGGCGAAATCCCTCACGACCTCTAAAAACGTCTTTACCACCTCCTCCACGGGACAGCCGTATATTCCGGCACTTACGGCCGGAAACGCTATCGATTTTAACCTCATCTCGTCCGCCTTCCTCAGCGGAGCCATCAACGCCCTTCTGAGCTTTTCCTTGAACTCGTTACCCCACCTTCCCCCGCACATCGGCCCCACGGTGTGTATTACGTACCTTATCCCGTACCTCTCCAGAGACAGGGCGGGAGTGACTACGACTTCTCCGTGCCTTATGCGATCCCTCCCGACCTGCTTCATCATCTCCTCCTTGCTCAGCCTCGTATAACGCTCGGGATCTCCGTTCGTTGCTGCTCTTGCGATAGCAAGAGCGACACCCCCTCCGTGCTCCAAGAACTCGTTTGCGGCGTTGACTATGGCTTCGGCCGGATACCTCGTTATGTTCCCCTTCACGAGCCTGAACTTCAGCCTTTCGAGTTCGACCTCCTTCAGAACATCCATGGTTTTAATACCACTCGGGGTTAAATGTTTTTTAGCACGACGCCTAATAACCCTTAGCCCCCGTGGGGTAGTGGACATCCTGGAGGTCTCCGGAACCTCCGACCCGGGTTCGATTCCCGGCGGGGGCATATCTTACCGATATTTTAAAAAGAAAATCATGCGAAACCCATATCTCACCGTTACCACCTACTCTTCCACCAGCGAAAGGATCGGGCATTCTTGGCGTATTCGGGGCTATATGAAGTTCTTTATCTTCTCAGCCTCTTCAACATCTTTAGGCGCTGGAATCAACGATGCATAAGCTGTAGCACGAGAAGCAGCTAAAGGTCGCCTCGCCCACCAGATGTGCAAAGTTGAGATGTGTCCATGCCTTATGTTTTTCTCCCTCGCAGACTCTTCGCTAACCTCTTTAACGGGAAAAGTCTCCTCTATGAAAGCTCTCTTTATTGGAAATTCATTCATCGTCATCACCTAAGAACGTAATCTTAAAGCCCAATTCTTTTAACGGATTAAAGTCTTTATCAAACGTTAGAATTTCTCCGTCGCTACTGCAAGCTATCAGAATATCCAAATCTGGGATATCTACCCCTCTAAGCATCAGTTCAGCTTTTACCTCTGATGCCCTTTTTACAACATCTAAATCGACCGGAACTATTGTTAAAAGCTTTAGCATATCGTTGAATATCATCATCTCCTTTGCATTACCGTGCTTTTTCCAGATGTAGTTAGCTCCTACGAGCAACTCGTAGGCGGTGAGTGAGCTGACAATTATATCTTCGCACTCTTCTTTTCGCCCCTCTAAAGCTTCTACAGCCTTTTTGTTACCCTTTTTAAGCTCGATTAGGAATGACGTATCGAGTATGACCTTCAAAATCTCACACTGAAACTCTTCCTTATTTCCTTAGAGATTCTCTCCAAATCATCTTCATATCCCGTTCTCTCGGCGGATTTAATTAGCATGTCAATCCTTTTCTCTACATTTCTTTTTATCAG
>CAZQJR010000021.1:0-3835 GCA_964592825.1 uncultured archaeon
TTGAAGTACGCGTAAGCCCTCGCTCTACACCCTCCGCATACGTACCTATACCTACACTCCCCGCAAACTTCCAACGCGTCCTTGTTCCTCAGATCGTTCAGCACTTTGTTTTCCTTCCAGAATCGCAGGAAATCTTCTCCACTCTCGAAGTCCTTGATGTTCGCGAGCGTTAGGGGGAAGAATACACACGGCTCGATGTTGCCGTTTGCCCTCATGGCCAAGTAGAACCTCCCGCAACCGCAACCGCCTATGAAGTCCGCCAAAACCTTGAGCTTCCCCTCCAAGTTTGAGTTGTAGAAGTGCGTCGGGACTATCGAGCTCTCCTCCTGCATCGCTATTCTCGCGTAGTAGGGGGCGGTGGACATGAAGTTTATCCCAGTCGCCTTCAACCTCCTCCAGAGCTCCTTAAGAAGTTCCTCCCTCTCCTCCGCACTCAAGTCCATTTCGAAGTCCCCTCTGCCGACTGGAATGAAGTTGTAGAGCATGAACCATTGCACGCCCAACTCCTCAGCCAAGTCCATCACCTTAGGCACGTCGTGGTAGTTCAGCTTCGTTGCGGTCGTGGAGATGCACGTAATCAGCCCTTCCTCGACGCAGTTCTTAATTCCCTCAACGACCTTCTCGTATATTCCCTCTATTCCCCTGAACCTCTCGTGCGTTTCCTTCGTCCCGTCAAGGCTTATCTGGACGAACCAAACCCCGCATTCTTTCAACCTTCTCACGACATCCTTGCTCAACAGAGTTCCGTTCGTCGCTATGGAAACGAACATTCCGTAATCCCTCGCGGTTCTTGCTAATTCGAAGAAATCCTTTCTTAGCAAAGGCTCCCCACCGCTGAACGCTATCGCTGTAACCCCCGCGTCCGCTAAGATCTTCAAAGCCCTCATCGCCTCCTCCTCGTTTAGCTCGTCCTTCCAAGGCTTTCCGGCTGTGGAGTAGCAGTGCTTGCATCTCAGGTTGCATCTGTAGGTCACATCCCAAACGACGAGAAAAGGTGCTCCGGGGACGAAGGGCTTTCGAACCCCGAACTCGACGAGACCTCTCAGAACGCTTATGAAACCTCTCCTCCAGTAGGCATCCCTCAATCTCTCCTTGAGAAGCTCTTCCCTCCCCCCAAAGGCCTTCAATCCGGCGTCGATCAGCTTCTTCAGAGCCTTGAACTCCAAGTCCTTCAAGTCCCTTCCTTCCGCGTAAGCCCTCAGATACCTTTCTAACTTTATCTCTCCGTTTTTGTCCCTCCTAAGTCCCCGCTCTATGGCCTTCCTCGTGAGAGGGTTTCCCAATACGAGGCTGAAGAACTCGATCATCCTGTCCACGTTACCACCTCCAACCTATGAAGTTTGGAGTTCACACCATATAAATTTTGGGATTAGTATAATCGCGATCAAATATTATAATTATAATAATGATCACGACTTCGATCCGTTCACCTTATATTTCAAGATCGATTAGACGTAACCGACATGCTCGACAGGGTGAACACCCTCATAAGGCAGATCCAATTCCATCGTTCCGAGGTGGAGATATACCACCTTCTGCTGAGGAAGGGTGAGCTCACGGTTAGGGAGATCGCGGAGGAGTTACAGCTATCGACGAGGATAGTGAGGGAGAGGCTGAAGAGGTTGCTGAGGGAGGGGATAGTGGGGAGAAGGCTCGTGGACAGGGGATGGATAGGGTACGTTTACTACGCCGAGGATCCGAAGAAGGTTGCGAAGAACATAAGGAGCAAGCTCATCGAGATAGCGGGTATGCTCGAGAAGGTGTAGGGGGCGCCAAAAAGAGTTACAGCGGTGACGGCGGGAACCGCTGAAACCGTTGCCAACTCGGCGCCCCTAAGTAATGTCGTCATCATTATAGATAAACTTTGCGGTGGCTCCGCTGAGATACTCCTCCTCCACCCCCTCCACCATAGGCCTCTCGTTTAAGACCTCGTCGCACTCGTAAACGAGCTCGGCGTGACCGTTCGGTTGCAACTCCACGTCCCAAACGATGGTCGAGTAGGATCCCACGTTCAACACCTTGCAATCGCAGAACACGTCTCCTCTACAGATTTCGTAAACTCTGAACCTCCTCTTCGCCTTGGTGAAGTTGAACGCTCTTAGTACAACCCTTCTACCTTCAACCCGTCTCTCTACGTGAACCTTACCGGTTATCCTCGCGACAACCCTGCCAACGTCGATGGGCTCCTTCTCGAGCACCTCGCAGACCTTTTCGGCTAATAGAGGGATTATTCTCGCTATTTCGTTTTCCTTCCTTCTCCTAACCTGCATTCTCCTCTTCCTGTCCAAGTACTCTTTCAGCCTCCTTCCCACCTCCTGAAGTGCGAGCCTGAGCTCGTCCGCTATTTCGGGGATGCTCGCTATCGCCTCCTTCGATTCGGACGTGTAAGGAACGTTCGTCGAGGCGAGATGTATGAGAAACACCGCCGGAGCGTTGGGTAGCTCGTTTTTTCCCTGTTGCAATCCGTAGGCTTTCCAGTTTACGCTCTCCACGGCTTTCGTTAGAGCGCAACCGCTCCTCTGGTATAGCAACGGAATCTTGTTCGCGAACCTGAGTACCTCCACGCCCTCCACATCCCCGCCGTACGCCAGCCCCACTTCGATGAGGAATGGGTGTCCAGAATAGACCTTAGGCCTTCTCGTCACCGCGTATACGAACTCGGGCTCGTACTCCTTCATCAAACTCTTCACGATCAGGTCTGAACCTATCGGGGACAGGCAGTCGGTTGGTGGCGGGAGGAGTTGAACGCTCCTAAACGCTTTTAACAACCTCAAAGCGCCGTCCCTATCTATCTTCTTCGGGTTCTCCCTTCCCTCGAACCCCGCTTTGGCCAGTATCTCGTTCGCGGTCTTTTCTCCAACTCTAACGAACTCCTGCGTCAAAAACCTCTTGAGATCCCTCGCCCTCGTCTCCCTGAGCATCGCCATGAGAGTTCCGAGCTCTATTCCGTGCGGATGCGGTTTTATCTCCTTAGGTATCTTGGGAAGCTCGTTGCTCGTCCTTTCGAACTCGTGAATCTTTCCGTCGGGCTCGACGAACGTTATCTTCGCGTGGGGATTGACTATGGATGTTTGGCGGAGGTATTCGTAAACGCTTTGCCTTCTCTCCCTCACGTAGCTCCCAACGATCTCGAGCTCAACTCTCGTCCCGTGGGGACGGTGCCACTCGATCTCCTCCTCTTCCACCACCTCGGGCTCGTTCCTCTTCGTGTCTATGGTTATCTTCATCCTGCACGCCTTCTCCTTCGGAGACGTTTTTGAAATGACTACTGCCGGCTTTCCCGTCGTTAGCTGAGCGTACAGAACTGCTGAGCTGATACCCAAACCCTGCTGACCTCTCGTCTGCTTTATCGCATGAAATCTTGAGCCGTACAAAAGCTTTCCAAAGACCTTGGGAATCTGGTGCCTCACTATTCCCGGCCCGTTGTCCTCTACCGTAATCCTGAACGTGGACTTCCCCACACGCGCTATCCTGACCATCACGTCCGGCAGTATCCCCGCCTCCTCAGTGGCGTCGAGAGCGTTATCTACAGCCTCCTTTACGCATGTAACGAGAGCCTTCGCCGGATTGGAGTAACCGAGAATGTGCCTGTTCTTTTCGAAGAACTCTGCTACGCTTATCTCCCTCAGCCTATCGGACGTCATGATATCTCTGCACCGACCACCGTGTGGGTCTTCGTTACCCCGGGTATCTCCCTTATGGTATCGACGGTCTTGTTGAGCTCCGACAGGCTGTCCGCCTGAATTATGACGACGAAATCGAACTCCCCGAAGACGTGGTATATCTCCCTGACGTTCCTAATCTTCTTTATCGCGTTGTAAACGTCCTTCTCCTT
>CAZQJR010000022.1:0-15698 GCA_964592825.1 uncultured archaeon
GTCAGGAGGGTGAAGCAGAGCGACATCGAGAAACTTGCAAAGGCGACCGGGGCTAAGATCGTAACGGACATAAGGGACATCAAGCCCGAAGACTTAGGTGAGGCAGAGCTCGTGGAGGAGAGGAAGGTTGGCGACGAGGAGATGGTGTTCGTAACGGGCTGCAAGAACCCGAAGGCGGTGACGATACTCATCAGGGGTGGAACGGAGCACGTCGTAGATGAGGTCGAGAGATCGCTGACCGATGCCATAAAGGCAGTCAAGGCTGCGTTGGAGAGCGGAAAGGTCGTCGCTGGCGGTGGTGCGCCAGAGATCGAGCTAAGCCTGAAGCTCAAGGAGTGGGCGCCGACGCTTGGTGGAAGAGAGCAGCTCGCCGCCGAAGCCTTCGCCTCAGCGTTGGAGATCATACCGAGGAGCTTGGCAGAGAACGCCGGACTCGATCCGATCGACATCCTCGTGGAGCTCAGGAGGGCTCACGAAGAGGGTAAGGTTACATACGGTGTCGACGTCTTCGAGGGCAAGGTAGTGGACATGAAGGAGAAGGGCGTCCTCGAACCTCTGAGGGTGAAGAAGCAGGCGATAAGCAGCGCCACCGAGGTAGCGATAATGATACTGAGAATCGACGACGTCATCGCCGCGAAGGGCTTGGAGAAGGAGAAAGAAACCGAAACGGGCGGAGAAGAATACGAGTCCGAATCCGATAACGAGTAATTAAAATTTTTTATACCTTCGATCGATTCTAAATCTTAGCTCTTACGGTTCGGATTCATAATACGCCATTTGGAATATTCTGCCAAGTTGGATATCGATCCGCCAATCATAAACGATTTTAAAAGCACCGTTCCATTCGATACGATGCTACTCGTTAAAACCCTCAGAGAGCTCGAATACGTTGCTGCGGATCACATAAGGCAGAGATTGGGCGACGTTAAGCTCGAAATCAGACCTTCGGGATACTTAGGCCTTATAATAGTCCATTCCGATGAGATCGACAAGATAAGGGACATTCCGGAGATAGAAACCATAATCCCGATATCGATAGTCTGCAAAGCGGATCCAGATGAAATAGCCTCGCATGCGGAGGAGATAGTCAAAATAGCGGGAGATTTCAAGACCTTCGCAATCAGAACGAAGAGGAGGGGAAAGAAGCACGACTTCACGAGCACCGACGTGAACGTAAAGCTTGGGGCGAGGATAAAGGAGCTAACGAACGCCGACGTGGATCTAAACTTCCCTGAAAAGGCCATATACGTCGAAATAATAGGTGATACCGCTTACATCGGAGTGATAGATGGAAGCGAGGAGAGGAAGAAGTACACCCCAGAGAAGGTGGACGTAAGGAAGCTGTTGGAGAAGATATCCATCGTCCAACTGCCGTATTTGGAGGACATAAGTGCGGCGAAGGAGATGGGGGAGAGGATAGGCAGAGCGGCGCAATCCTTCGAAGTCAAAGAATTAATAATCGCACCCTTCGGATACGTCGACGCGTTCGAGCTCGAAGCTTTCCTGAGAGGGGTTAGGAAGGGTAGGTGGACGAGGCTCGAAATACAGAAGAGGGCGTATTCGAGGGAAGTGAGGGAGGTTCCCGTTTACGTCCAAGATCTCTACCAAACCGCGAGGGACAAGAGGAGGAAGAACTTCGTTCTGATCGTAACCGATCCGACGGGTAAGCAGATCGCAGACGTGAAAGAGCAACTTAAGAGGGATCTGAAGTTCGCTAAGGAGGTCGTGGTGTTCATAGGGAGCAGGGTTGGGATTCCGAAGGGTGTTTTCAGGCTCGCGGATTACGTAATCGACTTGGCACCGTACATAACTTTCGCCACAGAGCAGGCAATTCCGGCAACCCTTATTGCCCTTATAGGGGTTTACGAGGAGGCTGAAGAAGAGAAGTAGCCCCTAACGATTTCAACCAATTTTTTAGCCTCCTCCTTCGGATTTTTCGCTCCCGCTATGGCCGATATTACGGCAACTCCCGCAACCCCCGCCTTAAGAACTTCGAGGACGTTGCTACGGTTTATTCCACCTATGGCCACGACCGGCACGTTAACGGATTCAACTATCCTCCTCAGCCCCTCAACCCCGATTGGTTCTTTCGCATCCTTTTTGGTCTTCGTTCCGAAAACTGGGCCGACACCCAAGTAGTCGGCGTATTTCTCCGCCCTCTTCGCCTCTTCAACGCTGTGAGCGGAAACGCCTACGATGCCATCGAAAATATCTCTGACCGCTTCGGCCGGTAGATCTTCCTGCCCTACGTGAACGCCATCAGCTTCAACGGCCAAAGCCAAATCGACGCGATCGTTCACGATGAAAGTGGCGTCGTATTCGTAGGTTAGCTTTCTTAGCCTTTTTGCGATTTCGAACATTTGCTTTGTACTCATCTTCTTCTCCCTGAACTGGATTACCCTAACTCCAGCTTCGAGTACCATCTCAGCTAACTGCTCGTGAGTCCAGCCGAATTCGGAGGACGTTATGAAGTAGACGTCGAATCTCAGCCTCTTCATCGAAAATTAAATGTGGCATGATGTGTAATAACTACATCGATCTCTCCAAAATACTTAAATTTTGGAAAGTTCGAATTTTTTGGTATGATCGTATCCATGGATCCACAAGGAAGGATATACATTCCAGCGGAAATTAGAAACAAGATCAGATCGAAGAAGTTTGAGTTGACGGTTGAAGGTGATAAGATCATTCTGAAACCGATTAAGAAGAAAATAGAGGAATATTACGGTATTGCAAAGGTCGATAGGCATCTAACAGTAGAAGAAATAGAGGAAAAGGCTAAGGAACTAACTGTAAAAGCTGTGAGGAGTGAGCTATGATTTACATTGATGTTAACGTGCTATACTATTATCTGACAGCTCATCCAGAATTCGGTGAAAAAGCTAGGAAATATTTAGAGAACTTCGACGATCTTTGCACATCCGCTTTGACGGTCTGGATACTCTACGTTCTAACGAATCTAAGAAATTTACCCGAAATTCTCAGAGAAATAGGTGTTACTATTCTTCCCTTAACCTTTGAAGTTCTAAGCTTTGCTACGAACGTTGAAAAGCTGGATTTTGAAGATGCTATTCATTACGCAACGATGAAGCTAAATGGAATCAACAAAATTATCTCAAACGATGGTGATTTCGACAGAGTAGATGTTGAAAGAATTTTTTGATTTAGTTAAACACAGAAAAATGAAAAAAACTATTAACCCTTCGCCACACCCAAAGGCAACAACCTTGCAACCAACTTCGAAATCCCCGCTCGATGCACAACGTCCACGACGTCATCGCTAAGCTTGTAAGCTTCCGGAGCCTCTTCAGCCAGCAAAGCTCCGTGAGTGGCTCTAACGTAAATTCCCCTCTGCTCAAGCTTTTGCTTAACCACGTTACCCCTAAGCCTCCTCTTAGCAGCGGCCCTGCTCATTACCCTCCCACTTCCGTGGCACGTTGAGCCGAAGGTCTCCTCCATCGCCCTTTCCGTTCCGACGAGAACGTAGCTTGGGGTTCCCATCGAACCCGGTATCAAGACCGGCTGACCGATATCCCTGTAATCCTTCGGGATGTCCGGATGTCCCGGGCCGAATGCCCTCGTTGCACCCTTTCTGTGAACGCAAACCCTCCTCTTCTTGCCATCGACCTTATGCACCTCGAACTTCGCGATGTTGTGAGCGACATCGTAAACTAACTCCATTCCCAAATCGTCCTCGCTCATCCTGAAAACCTTCTGAAAAGTCTCTCTGACCCAGTGAGTAATTATCTGCCTGTTGCACCAAGCGTAGTTCGCGCTCGCAGCCATTCCGCCGAAGTAATCCTGTCCCTCCTTGCTCTTAATCGGAGCACATGCCAACTGTCTGTCGGGCAACTTTATCCCGTACTTCCTCACCGCCCTGTCGAGCACAACCAAGAAGTCAGAACATACTTGATGTCCAAGTCCCCTGCTCCCGCAGTGAACCATCACCGTCACCTGTCCCTCCTCCAACCCCATAGCCTTCGCCGCTTTCTCGTCGAATATCCTGTCCACATATTGCACCTCCAAGAAGTGGTTTCCACTGCCGAGAGTTCCAAGCTGAGGCCTACCCCTCTCCCTCGCCTTCCTGCTAACGACTTCGGGCTTAGCTCCATCCATCGCTCCGTTCTCCTCGCAGTGCTCCAAATCCCTCTCGTATCCGTAACCGTTCTCCACCGCCCACTTAGCACCTTCAACGAGCACCTCATCCAGCTCGTGATCTTTAACTCTCAACCTACCTTCACTTCCAACTCCGGAGGGAACGGCAACGAATAGTTCATCTATGAGCTCCCGGATCTTAGGCCTTACCTCGTCCACGGTCAGATTCGTCCTGATGAGCCTAACACCGCAGTTTATGTCGAAACCGACACCTCCGGGACTTACCACACCCTCCTCAGCGTCAAAAGCAGCCACACCGCCTATCGGAAAACCGTAACCTACGTGAACGTCGGGCATGACCAATGAAGCAACCTGAATACCCGGCATCGTAGCCACGTTCGCAGCCTGCTCCACCGCATCCCTTTCGAGTATCTGCATCAGCTTGCGGTTGATGTAGAATATGGCCGGAACCCTCATTCCCGGCTTGTAACCCTTAGGCAATTCCCACTTGTAATCGGTAATCTTCCTGAAAATGCTCTCGAATCCCGCCATGTTGAAAATCTGAGGCCATGGATTTTTAAAACTTTATCCGGCAAAAAGCCTTTTAAAAAGATCGGGATTATGGCTGAGCATGAGCGAGCTTATGGAAATGCTCATTAGGAGGGGTTTTCTCTGGCAATCATTCGAGATATACGGTGGAATGGCAGGGTTCATAGATTACGGTCCTTTGGGCAACGGTCTGAGAAGAAGGCTTGAGAACCTCTGGAGGGAGTTCTTCGTAATAAACGAGAGGGCTGTAGAGATCGACACGCCAACTGTGAACGTAGAGGAGGTCTTCGTAGCTTCCGGTCACGCGGAATCCTTTACGGACGTTGCGATCGAATGCCAGAAGTGCGGGAAGGTGTTCAGGGCGGATCATTACATAAAGGAGAAGCTGAACATCGAGGCGGACTGCACGATAGAGGCTGTCAAGGAGATAATAGAGACGTACGACCTGAAGTGCGACTGCGGTGGGAGCTTCGGAGAGCCTTTCCACTTCAACCTGATGTTCACGACATCCATAGGCCCGGGTAAGGGTAAAAAAGGATACCTGCGCCCCGAAACCGCACAGGGGATATTCATAGCCTTCAGAAGGTTGCTCGATTACTTCAGGGGCAAGCTCCCCTTCGGAGTAGCTCAGATAGGGAGAGCCTACAGAAACGAGATAAGTCCGAGGCAGGGTGTTATCAGGCTTAGGGAGTTCAACCAAGCGGAACTCGAATACTTCGTTCATCCCGCTGAGAAGACCCACCCGAACTTCGGGAGATACGAGAACGATGTCGTGTGGCTGGTGGATAAGTTCGACAACGAGCACAGGATAACGCTGAGGGAGGCGGTGGAAAGGGGGATAATAGCCCACGAGCTCTTGGCTTACTTCATAGGAAAGACGAGGAGGTTTCTGATTAAAGCGGGGGTCAGGGAGGATAGGCTCAGGTTCAGACAGCACAAGGACGACGAGAGGGCACATTACGCGGTGGATTGCTGGGACGCGGAAGCTTTGACGAGTTACGGATGGATAGAGATCGTGGGAATTGCGGACAGAACGGATTACGATCTAAGGAAGCACATGGAGCACAGCGGAGAAGACCTTAGGGTCTTCGTCCAGTTCAAAGAGCCGATAAGGGTGAAGAGGCTCAAGATCGTCCCCGATCTGAGAAAGTTGGGTCCCAAGTTCAGGAAGAAGGCCAAGGCGGTGGCTGAAGCTCTCGAAAGGCTTGAGATCGACGATCCTAACGTAGATAAGGTTAGGGTGACCGTGGACGGGGAAGAGGTGGAGATTGGCAGGGAGTTCTTCAGAGTGGAGGAGGTCGAGGAGACGATACAGGGGGAGAAGGTTATACCCCACGTCATCGAACCGTCCTTCGGACTCGATAGAATAACGTACACGATCCTCGAGCATTCCTTCGAGAAGGATACGGTGGACGGGGAGGAGAGGAGGGTTTTAAGGCTTAAGAGGTGGATGGCTCCCGTTCAGGTGGCGGTTCTTCCGTTACTTTCCAAGGGCGATTTCATAGAGGTTGCGAAGGAGATCGTTGAGATGCTAAGGAGCGCGGGGATATACACGGAATACGACGATTCGGGGAGTATAGGAAGGAGATACAGGAGATTCGACGAAATAGGAACGCCCTTCTGCGTGACAGTAGATCATCAAACTCTCGAAGACGGAACGGTGACGATAAGAGATAGGGACACGACGAGACAGGTTAGGGTGTCGAGGGACGAACTCGTCGACGTGCTGAAGGAGTTGTTGAGCACGGAGAAGGACATAACGGAGTTCGGCGAACCGTTCAAACTCTAACCCCTTCATTTCCTGTGGAAATCCCTAACATATAAAACTAAAATATTTATAATTGTTTATCGCCCCCTCCCCCCTTTGTTTCCTGTGGAAATTAAGAAGAGAGGGGTCGAAGTTACATCGCACATCGAAAACCGACGAATCGAATGATAGTTAACACGTTCTGGAGAATTATTCTTTTATTTAAAAAATAAAGGGTGTAAAATCGAAGAAAAACAAAAAGACGGTTTTAGGGAGGTTATAAGTTGAAAATATTAAAATGGGATTTGATGGTTTCCTTTGGAGACCGTCACTCTTCCACAGCGATCCTTTCGAGTTGGCTCGAAACGTTCCATATCAAAGTCCTCACGTGCATGGGTAAATTCGGATCGTTGGAGAGTTCTTCAAGAATCGAAATCGCGGTGGCCGCCCTTACCGCTAAACTATCCTTACCGTGCAGCAAACTCTCTTTAATCTCACTTGCAGCCTTCCGAATGTTTCTCGGAACCGTGTCGTCTTGAATTATCCTATCGAGCGCCTCCAAAATGCTCTCAGGCACCTCTTCGGCCATGCTCATCACCTCGCAGAACTGCAATCCTTTAATACCGTATCGTTGATCATAATAACGTGGAAGATAAAAAAATTTCGGATGCGGTCGAGCTTCTGCTGAAGGGTGCGAAGATGTTGGCCCATCACTGCCCCGAATGTAGCATGCCCCTCTTTCTACACGAGGGTAAGGTGATATGTCCATCGTGCAGGAAGGAGATGGAGATCGTGGAGAAGGGAGACGAGGTTACAGTAAAGCTAAAGGAAGAGAAGGAAAAAGTGGAAAAGAGGGTCAAAGAGGAATTCGACATCGAGGAAGAGATGAAGGAAGTCCTTAGAATATACATAAAGAGGCTCGCAAGCGACTTCGACTCTGCGGAAGAAACGATTAGAACTATCGAGGGAATTCTCAGCATAATAGAAAATATTCGTAAATTAAATATTAGATAAATTATATTTATTAAAACAACAACGTATATTAATCTTGAGAAAAGTCGTTTCATAAATTATAGAGGGAGAGAGAGGGAGAGTATCGTTAAAAATATAAAATAAAAATATAAAAATAAAATAATTAAAAAATAAAAATAACATCTAAAATAAATAAAAATATTTAAAAAATCTTTAAGAAAAAAATAAATAATTTAAAATAGATTTTTCTCTTAAATTCTAAAAGCGAATCGAATCCCGATTCCAAAAGACGTGTCTAAGTTCCAAACGAAAAAGGTCTCTCAAAATCATTAAGGATTTATATCTTTTTAACAAATAAATATATCGTCCGTTCTATCGATCTCATAAATGTTCTCAACGCAAATTTCCTTAAACCGATTCGTTTCTTATGGTGAATTCAATTGTAACACGATTTAACCGAACTTCGGTTTTCGTTACGGTTTCACCCCCTTAACTTCCGAATTTCCACAGGAAATGAAGGGGGGAGGGGGTGTGACAAAAGTTTTATCTTTGCACGATCAACTTTGGCTATGGTTCTGATTCTGCCAGCGACGCAAGGGATTCTCGCCATAAAGGTCGCCAAGATCACCGGAATTCCCCTCGGCTACGCTCAGCTCGAGAGGTTGCCGGATGGGGAGAAGTACGTTAGGATTTCCTCCGACGTGGAGGGGGAGGTCGTCGTAGTCTTCAACTCCTTCGCCCACGACCCCGACGGTATGTTGATGGAGACCCTGTTTCTCGTGGAAACCCTCAAGGAATACGGTGCGGAGTCCGTTTTGGGCGTTTTCCCATACTTTCCCTATTCGAGGCGCGACAAAATAATAAGGGGCGAAGCAACTCCCCTCAAAATAGTCGCGAGGTTGCTCGGGAGCGCGGGGCTCGATGGGATGGTCGTCGTGGACTTCCATAGGAAGGATCTTTCCATCTTCGGATTCGAGGTTACGAACTTGACCGCAATGCACGAGTTAGCAAACTACGCGAGGGAGAACTTCGAAATGAAAGATCCCGTCGTCGTGGCTCCCGATGAGGAGGCGGTGAGGTGGGCTGAGATCGTTGGCGAGGATCTTAACGCTGAAGTGATAGGGCTTCAGAAGATAAGGATAGATGCTGAGAACGTCATAATAGATTCCGCTCCACGGGAAGTGAAGGGGAGGGACGTTTTGGTAGTTGACGACATAATCTCCACGGGGGGCACGGTTGTTCAGGCGATAAAGGCTCTGAAAAGAGCCGGTTGCGGTAAGATATACGTGGCCTGCACCCACGCCATCCTCGCCGGAAACGCTTTAAAGAAGCTCTTGGAGTGTGGCGTTGAAGGATTGGTTGCGACGGACACGGTTCTAAGTCCGATAAGCCACGTGAGCGTCGCGGAAATAATTTCGGATGAGTTGAGGAAAATTGTTTAGTTCAGCCGCCTTCAAGTCTCTGGCGTGAGGGTTGCCGTAACGGGTAGACCCGGGGTCGGCAAGACCACGTTGTGCTTGAAGGTCTTCGACGCCCTCAGGGATGAGTTGGACGTCAAGGGGTTCGTGACTAAGGAGGTCAGGGTATCCGGAAGGAGGGTGGGTTTTAAGCTCGTTGATCTGGTCAGCGGAGAATCCCTCTGGCTTGCGAGGGTAGATGCGAAGTCTCCGGTGAGAGTCGGAAGGTACGGGGTTTTGCTGGAATCCATAGACGAATTTGCGGAGAGAATAGAGTCGTATAGGGACGCTGATCTAATAATCATCGACGAAATCGGCCCGATGGAACTTAAGAGTCGGAGGTTCGTGGAGGCGGTGGAGGGTATCGTTGATAGGGACGGTCTCCTCTTCACCATCCACCTGAAGTCCCAACACCCTCTGCTCAGGAGGATAAGATCTGAATTCGAAGTCTTGACCCTTACCGAGGAAAACAGGGATAGGATGGTAGAGGAGGTCGTGAGGAGGTTCGCTCATGATCGTTGAGGGGTTGGCGAAGATCAGGCTCGGAGAGGGGGTCTTCTACAATCCGAGGATGACGTTTTGCAGGCATCTTGACGTCTTGGCGTACAAGGTCATATCGGATACGGAGTCGAAGCCAGTCCGATCCCTCGACGCTTTGTCGGCTACGGGAGTGAGGGGGATAAGGGCGTGTTTGGAGGCGGGATTCGTTCCCACGTTCAACGACAGAAATCCGAAGGCGGTGGAGTTGATAAGGGAAAATCTGAGGCTTAACGGAATAGATGCGGAGGTATTCAACAGCGACGCGGTCGTTTTGATGAGGGAAAAGAGGTTCGTTCACGTCGATTTGGATCCCTTCGGCTCTCCGGCGGAGTTCTTGGATACCGCGTGTCTGGCTGCGTTGAAGTACCTCAGCGTGACCGCTACGGATACCGCAGCCCTATGCGGATCTGCGACGGTGGCGGGGTTGAGGAAGTATTCCGTTTACGCGGAGATGACGGAGTTCTATCCGGAATTCGGCTTGAGGGCGCTGATCGGTAAAATAGTTAGGGAGGCCACGAAGTACGATAAGGCCATCGAGGTGAAGGTATCTTGGGCGAAGGAGCACTACTACAGGGTTCACGTAAGGCTTAAGAGGTCGGTGGCTCTCGCCGGTAAGATATACGAGAAGGTCGGATACCTCTTCTACTGCTTCGACTGCGGGAACAGGGTTTGGGTGGAGATGAACGGCACCTCCTTGGAGAGGTGCGGGTGCGGCGGTAGGTTCAAGATGTTCGGTCCAGTTTGGCTTGGGGAGTTGCACGACAAGGATTTCGTCGGAAGGATGATGGATAAAGTTGGGGAGATGGCCGTAGATGACAGAACGAAGGAGAGGCTCAAAAACTTTCTTCAATCGATATACGAGGAGATAGACGTTCCGTTCGCCTACACGACCCACCACATAGCGAGGATGCTAAAAAAATCTCCACCGAAGGTTTCGGATGTCGTGGAGGAGCTAAGGAGGATGGGTTACAGGGCTTCGAGAGTCCACTACTCCGGAGTCGGATTTAAAACGGACGCCGACGTTGAAACGGTAAAAAAGGTCGTCTTAGCTCTTAACTCCTAAGATCGACTTTGGCTTTCTGGGAATTCTCCTCCTCTTCTTTCCGTCGGAAGTGTACTTCTGGTTAGGCCCCGGTTTCTTGTAGTTCTGCCACTTGGTCGGAACGAGCCTGTATCCACCTCTCCTGTTCTTTATCTTGACCCACGTTACGCTACCCGTCTTACCCATGCTTCAAGCTTCCGACCGCCAACTTAAAAATGTTGCGTATAGGCATAGTCAAAACCAAAGTCTCTTCGTCGATTACGTCGACAGGAAATCTCCCTATCGCGGGGGCGATAATTCGTTGGGAACACCATCTGTCATCTGTTACGTCTTAAAGGGGTTCTAAGAAATGGCCGGAACGCTTTCGATAAAGCGATTGGGTTTGTTAAGTGGCTTTACACATTCATCCGTGGACAAATTCTGGCTGAACAAAAGTAAAGCTCGAGTACGGAAAGAGGGAGAATATACCCGAGAAAATGAATAATTACTGATCCTTTCCTCCAAACTTCTTCACGTACCTGCAGAAGGCGCACACTTCGGAACTCGAAGGCTCTCCGCAGATCCTGCACCTCCCAATCTCCCAGTCCTCTCTAACCTCTATTCTCTTCGCGAGCTTCGTCAGTCCCCTAACGAAGTTCTGCTTGAATCCCGGTTTTTTCGACTCGATTTCGTAGATTATCTCCTTCCAAACGTCTCTCGGGGCGTGGGGGCATTCGTCGGTTAGGAACGGTAAGTTTTTGGTTAGGACGAGGAGCGCGTTTTCCTTTTCGGTTCTCTCGAACAGAGGCCTTGCCTTGGTAACGAACCCCCCTCCTCCCTCTATCCTCGGAACGAGCTTTGGTATCCAATCTATTCCGCCTCCCAAAACGTTCTTGAAGAAGAATAGCAATATGTCCTCGGCGGTGTGCCCCGTAGTTACGACGTCCATCCTCATTCTCCTCGCGAACCTGTTCATTAGATACCTCTTCGCGGTTCCGCAGACCGAGCAGACCTTCTTGATGTCCACATCGTCTATCGTGAACCCGTAGTCCTTCAACCTCACGACGTGAAGGGGAACGTCAACGATCTCAGATAACTCCTCAACGACCTTCTTCGATTTTACGGAGTACTCCCCTATTCCCAAGTCGATGTGAAGCATCTCCACGTCGTAACCCAACGTCTTCAATGTGTAGGCCATAGCGGTACTGTCCTTTCCACCCGAAACGCACGCCAGCACCTTCTCGTCCCTTCTCAAAATTCCGTACCTCTTAACGCTCCTCTCCACCAAGCTTAAGTAGAACCTCGGATAGCAGTTCTCGCACAGAGCGATCCTGTACTGCTTCAAGCTCGCCACCGCTCTCCTCCCGCACTTCGAACATCTCATCGTTGGAAAATCATCTCGAAAGTTTTAATAACAAACGACTCCCGCTCAACTTGATGCTCCCTCCGAAGCAGAACTTCTCAGAGTGGTTTCACGAGGTCATACAGCAGGCGGAGATAATGGACATAAGGTATCCGGTTAAGGGTCTTTACGTTTGGTGTCCGTTCGGCTTCAAGATAAGGAGGCTGGTTTACTCCAAGCTGAGAGAGCTCTTGGACAGGGATCACGACGAGGTTTACTTCCCCGCTCTGATTCCCGAAACCGAGTTGGGGAAGGAGGGCGAGCACATAAAGGGGTTCGAGGACGAAGTCTTTTGGGTAACGCACGGAGGACTCGAACCGCTGGATGTTAAGCTCGCCTTGAGGCCGACCAGTGAGACCGCGATGTATCCTATATTCAAGCTCTGGATAAGGAGCCACGCGGATCTTCCCCTGAAGGTGTATCAGATAGTCAACACGTTCAGATACGAGACCAAGCATACCCGTCCCCTGATAAGGCTTAGGGAGATCACGTCCTTCAAGGAGGCTCACACCGCCCATAGAAATTACGAGGAGGCGGAGGAACAGGTTAAGGAAGCTATAAAGCTATACAAGGAGTTCTACGAATTCTTGGCAGTTCCCTATCTCATCTTCAGGCGTCCGGAGTGGGATAAGTTCCCCGGCGCGGATTACACGATAGCCTTCGATACGATAATGCCCGACGGAAGAACTTTGCAGATAGGAACCGTTCACCACTTGGCCGACAACTTCGCGAAAACGTTCGAAATAAAGTACGAAACTCCAGACGGCGATCACGCTTACGTCCATCAGACCTGTTACGGAATTTCGGAGAGGTGTATAGCGTCGCTTATAGGTATTCACGGGGACGACTTGGGTCTCGTCCTTCCTTTCGAGGTCGCCCCGGTTCAGATAGTCGTAATACCCATACCGTACAAGGGTAAGGAGAGGGGGGTGGAGGAGCTTTCAAGAAGGCTCTTCGAAAGGCTCAAGTCGTACGGTTACCGCGTCGAGCTCGACATGAGCGATGAAAGACCCGGTGCCAAGTACTACAAGTGGGAGCTCAAGGGCGTTCCGATAAGGTTCGAGATAGGCCCAAAGGAGGCTGAATCTAATTCGGTGGTCGTTTCGTTTAGGGATGAAAAGAGGAAGTTCAGCCTGAGCTTTGAGGAGGTTACCAAGGAGAGGATAGAGGAGTGGGCGGTCGAACTGAAGAGAAGGCTTTGGAACAGAGCGGTGGAGATGGCGAAGGGGAAGATAAAGTTCTTCGACGACCTAAAAGAACTCGCGAAGTGGGTAGAGGGGAGAGGCGTCGGACTGATATACCTATGCGATTCCGACGAGTGCGGGGAGGTCGTTGAGGAGAACGCCAAGGGTTCCGTGCTCGGACGGTTGGAGGAGATTCCAGAGTGGCTCGAAGGTTTCGACGAATCAGGAAGATGCTTGATTTGCGGAGGAGACGGGCGTTTAACCGGTGTGGCCAAGACCTACTGAACTATCGTAAGCGTGGAAACGACGGAATCGACCTTCGCCGTTATTAAGTTAACACCTTTTCCGAGCTCTATCTCCTCCAAACCGTCCGAAAATACTATCGTCAACCTCTTCCCGTTTCTGACCTTTATTTCGCAGGGAACCCTCCTACCCCTCTTGAGCACCTCCACGACCGCCAGATCGCTCTCGAGATCCCTAAGTGCTATCTCGAATTCGAACCCGAACGTTCTGAAATCGTTCGAAAGGTACTCCTTAGAAAAACCCCGTATCCCCTTCGCGGAAAACTCCAAACCCACGGCGTCCAAGCCGTCGAGCTCGTAGTTGGGATTCAACTTAAATATCCTACCGTTCCTCATCCCGAATATTCTCCTTATCTCCACGTTCCCCCTCTTCCTTATCGCACCCCTTTCCAACCACGCCTCCATCGAAGACTACTACGAGAAGATGCATAAAATTCTTACGATTAGTAACACTAAATAATAAAATTGAAATTGCAGTAACACTAAATCTCCCTTATCGCCCCAACGGGTTTCGAGAACTTGCACGATTCGCAACCGTAGTATTTTTTGAATATCCTAATCTCTTCTGTCTCCATTCCCATCGGGCAAGAATGAACGCAGTTCTTACATCCTATGCAGAGCTCGGGATCGTAGACTATCACGGGCTTGCCCTCCTTTCTCTCCTCCATCGTTCTAAGTCCGGCGTTTTCCGCTTCAACGGCGACGAACTCTTGAAGCAACCTAATGAGGTAGCACACGCCCTTATTTTTCAACCACTCGATCCTTTCCCTGAGCTTCCTCTCGATCTCATCGGAGCGTGTGTTTATCCTCATACCCTCCCTAACCATCATCCCCTTTAGCGCCTTCGGATTGACGAGCCTACCGTCGACCTCCACTATGTTTATGAGGGGACAGTCCTCGTTCTCGATCTCGGGAACGTCGAACGGTCTCCAGAATTCGATTCCGTTCTTCTTCATGAACTCGTAAACCGTATCTCCCTCCTCAGCCTCAAACTCCTTACCGTCCACGAACACCTTCATCTCCTAAACCTCCTACACATATCCTCGATCACCTTAGCGAGCTTATTCCACATCGCCACACCAATATACTCGTACCTAATCCTACCTTCGTCTATTCCAAGAGCGGAAAGAACGTCTTTTACCGCTCCGACTCTCCTCTCCGCCATGTAGTTTCCGTAGAGGTGATGGCAGTTCTTCGGCGGGCATCCCGCCACCACTATCCCGTCCACCTTGTTCTCCAAAATAGCCTTGAGGAGTATCCAACTCTTCACGGATGCCGAACACCTTATTCTTATGGATCTGAAGTAGTGTGGCAATTTAACGCCCTTAACGCCCATTAGGTCTGCTGCGGCGTAGGAGCACCAGTAGCAGAGAAGGGCAAGTATCCTCGGCTCCCCCTCCTTCGCGTGCTTGAAAGCCACTTCTACTTGATCCAGCAACTGCTTGTCCTCAAAGTTTATCAGCTGTATCGCGTTGTTCGGGCAAACCGATAGACATAACCCACATCCCCTACAGAAGCCCGGATCGGGCTTGGCGATTCTATCTTCGATCTTTATCGCGTTGTGCGGACAAACGGCGACGCATATTCCACAACCGATGCACCTGTCCTCGTCAACGTACGACACGAACTTTTTGGATTTAGGATTTTTTAGGGAATTGAGGACGCGCATGGCCACTGCGCTACCCGACTCTACGCTTTTCTGAACTATTTCCGGCCCCTTCGCAGCCCCAACAACAAAAACCCTGTCAACATACGTCTCGTTCGGATTTATTATCCTCGGCTGAAACTCTATCGGGTAGCCGTGTTCGTCCGTTCTAACTCCGAACATCTTCATCAGCCTTACGTCCGAAGGGACGAGCGGTTCTGCGAGCACGACCAGATCGGCTTCGAACTCCCCGGCGTCCGTTATTACCTTCAACCTTCCGTTCTCCTCGACGACCCTTTCGACCTCCGCTCTGACGAACTCCACCGCCTGAGCCTCGGCCTTTTTCCTGAACTCTTCGAAGGCCTTGCCGTAAGTTCTTAGATCTCTGTAGATAACGGTCAATTCTGTTTCCTGATACAGGGTGGCAAGCCTCATCGTCAGCTTGGACATAATAGGACAGCAGATCTTGGAGCAGTACGGAACCCCCTCTTCGCTCCTCGATCCGGCGCAGAGTATGTAAACTATGCTTTGCGGAATTTTGCCGTCGAAGTTCCTCGCAATCAGCCTTTCGAGTTCGAGCGTTGTTACGACGTTCGGATGGCCGTAGTTGTACTTCTCTATCTTTTTGAGATCGAATCCTCGAAATCCGGTAGCCAACACTACTGAGCCGAAGGTATAGGTATGGGAAGTAGGTTTAGCGTTCAAGTTAATGGCGTTGGTTGGGCAGACTTTCAAGCATTCTTTGCATTTGGTGCAGGAATTTTCGTCGATGGAGTAGGAATCT
>CAZQJR010000023.1:0-5279 GCA_964592825.1 uncultured archaeon
AGATACTATCCAGTTGACCTCATCACCGTACTTCTTTCCCACCCTCCTTTCCGATGCCATCAGGGTCGTTATCTTGAACCAGGGGTGATCGGCCAACAGCTGAACGAACTTCTGTCCGACCATTCCGGTAGCTCCCAATACCGCGACCTTGAACTTCATATGGCCAAGCACACTCGGGGAGTTAATAACATTTTTTAAATCACGAACCGTATCGATATCGATGAAAGTCAGGATCGGTTATTTCGATGAAAGGTCGGCATTCGAAGTCGTTAAAGCTTTAAAGTCGGTTGGAATCGGTGCGGAAATTAGAAAGAGCATAACGTTGAGTTTCGTTCCGGCTTACTTCGTCGAAGGTAGGTTCAGCGATTTGAGGAACAAATACGAGGAAACCGAGCTTGTGGAGGACATAAAGGAGTGGAAGAGGAGGCTCGAAATGGCTGCGGAGCTCGGATCTTTGAAGGAGGTTGGGGATAGGTTTGATCCCGAAACGTTCGAGATCCTTCGGGATATGCTCGAAACGAACGGAATGTTGGAGGGAGAAAGGATCAAGGATCCGCCTAAGGATCCGTTCATTAGCTTTCCCGTCGAGGCCGACGACGATACGGCAAAAAAGCTCGATCTGAAGAGGAAGCTCGTGGCTTTTTCGAACGTCGAGTTCGAGGTTTTCGCCGAACTGGGACACGCCATATTCAACGATAGGCTCGGGGAGATATGCGAGGAGAAGGGGGAGTTCGTGGGGTTGTTGCTTATGGCGGGGATGGCGGAGAGGTTGCTCGAAGAACTTTCGGGAGGCGGAAAGAGCGTCGAAAGTCTAAGAAGGATCAGAAGGTTCACCTTCGGAGATGTGGTTGAGCTTAGGGTTACCGGCGACGTCGTCGAGGGGGTGCTCGAAGCTCTCGAGAGGATGGGGCTCGTTAGGATAAAGAAGGGTAGAGTTCAACTCAGATGATAGTCCTCTGGTTGCTCATACTCGCCTTCGTATCCTTTCTCGCGCGTCCGATTTCGCCGAAGCCGTACCTGTCGAAGGCCATAGGATTGGCGGTTCTCACGTACATCGTCTGGGTCTTCGCGAACTTTACGAACTTTATCTACGCCTCCGTTCTCGGAACGATCGTTTACACGGCGCTCTTTTTCAGAAAAATCGAAAAGAAGGAGTTGAGAAGTTGGCTGAGGTTCGAGCTAATCTTCGCAGCCTCTTTCCTTCTGTATCTTGTGTATGTTTCCTTCGATCCTCGGATATTCGGCGGAGAGAAGATGATGGACGTGGGGGTTCTGAGCGGGATACTTAGAAGCACGGGGATGCCGCCGATAGACGTTAACTTGGCCGGGTTCAGGTTCGACTGCTACTACTACATGGGTTACGTCGTTGTGGCCACCTTGACCGCGTTGACCAAGACCCAGATAGGAGTTGCATACAACCTCGGCCTCGCGACCTTCTTCGCCTTGACCCTCGCCACTTCCATCGAGTTCGCACTGGACAGAGGCTTTAAATTCCTACCCTTCTTTCTCTTCGCAGGCAATCTCGCATCCTTCCTCATCTTGGTCGGCTCTCTATTTCATTTCGTCTCCCCGTACAAGGCATTCGACTTCTGGACGGTTACGAGGATCATTCCGGGAACGATAAACGAGTTTCCCTTCGCTACGTTCACGTTCAGGGATCTCCATCCGCACCTGATGGACATACCGTTTCAGGTTACGTTTCTAATTCTGCTGTACGAGTATTGGATGTGTAGGGACGAGAGGTTGCTCGGTTTAATGGCGTTTCTGCTCGGATTCATGACCTCGGTGAACTCTTGGGAGCTTCCGACCTACGCCCTTCTGCTCCTCCTTGTGGCGAGGGATCTCAGGTACTTCCTGTTCTTTTTGCCCTTCCTTCCCTACCTCCTCAAGCTACATCCCCACGCCGTTAAGGGGATAGGTCTCGTAACCTCTCGGACTACGATCGTGCGGTTTCTGATAGCCCAACCCCTCGTCCTCGTTCCCCTCATGTTCGCTCTAACGAGGGACAGGAGGTTGATCTTAGCCTCTCTGCTCTCCCTTCCTTTGGCGTTCGACTTCCAAATCCTCCCTATCATCGTTCCCCTCTTGCTCTTCGCGGTAAAGAATAGAGATGATTACGAGGGCGTTTTGCTTTTGGTTACCTCCCTCCTATTTTTGATCGTCGAAATATTTTACGTCAACGACCCCTACCCTCAAAAGCTTGAGAGGTTGAACACGGTCTTCAAAACGTACGTTCAGGCTTGGATAATCCTATCCTTCGTTTCGGCGATCGTCTGCAATAAATTCAGGAGAAAGCTTCCCCTCATGATCTTTCTTGCGATCCTCTGGATATACCCCGTAGGATTCCTCGCCGTCCACCACTCTTGGAATGGGACGATAGACGGGATGGCGTACACCGATGGCGAATACGGCGCTCTGAGGTTCTTACAGAACTGTCCGAACGGAGTGGTCTTGGAGTATCCCGGAAAAAGCCCATTCTCGTCCTACACGTACGCCGGAAGGGTTTCAGCGTTTACCGGATTGCAGGCGGTGATTGTGAGGGGAGGGCACGAGCTTTTCTGGCGTTACTACAGTGAATACGACGGAAAGCCTTGGTGGAAGTACCTTTACGAGCGTTGGAAGGAGGCAAACGAGATTTTCGAGGCTAAAGACCTGAAGTCGGTTCTCCCACTACTAAGGAAGTATCACGTTCGCTACGTTTTCGTTGGGAAGCTTGAGAGGGAGCACTATCCAAAGGCATCGCTCGAAAAGTTCAGGGCATTCAGAACGATATACGACGACGGCGAGGTGGTGGTGTACGAGGTAACGTTTTTAAACTCAAAAACGAAGTGAGTTTGCCAATGATGACTGATGGGCGAACTGAAATATGATGAAAGGGAGAGTTCTGAGGCAAAAATAAAAAATTCAGCCAAATAGAGCGCCCAATCCTTCGATCGCCTCTTCTTCTGCCTTCTCCTCTTCTTCCTCCTTCTTCTCTTCCTCTTCCTTCTTCTCCTCCTCTCCCGCCGCAGCCTCCGCCGCAGGTGCCGCAGCCGGAGCGGCCACTGCCGGTATAGCCGCCTTAGATATCGCCTCGTCTATGTCTATGCCCTCCAACGCGGCGACGAGCGCCTTAACCCTTGCCTCATCCACGTCCACGCCGGCAGCGCTGAGTACGGCCTTCAAGTTCTCCTCGTTTATCTCCTTACCCGCAGCATGCAAGAGCAGAGCCGCATACACGTATTCCATACCCATCACCTCCCATTAACCGAATAAGGCACCCAAACCTTCCAGAGCGGACTCCTCCGCCTCCTCTTCCTTTTCCTCCTCTTCCTCCTTCTTCTCCTCTTCTTTCTCCTCCTTTACCTCCTCAACCTTCTCGACGGTCTTTAATCCGGACAACCTCTGCTTTAGATCCTCATCCAGAGCCTCATCCGGCAAGCGCGAGGCCAAAGCGAGCATCTCCGAATAAGCTTTGGCTAGAATGTCCGGCATGACGTCCTTCTCGAATATTCCGGCGTTTATGGCCAAGTTCCTCGCATCCAAGAAGGCCTTCATTATCAGGATCTCCGCGGTCTCCTCGGTCACGTAAGCGGCGTTGACGGCGAGGTTGAGAGCCTTCTGGAAAGCCTCCACGAGCTGTCCCTTCACCGCCTCCTCGTCTATGGCCAAAACGTCCGGCGTTAGAATGACGCCGTTATCGTATATCGCCCTGACGTCGAGCCCCAGCCTTATGGGTTTTATGTCCAGCTTCTCCAAAGCCCTCGCGACCTCCGGTCTGACGACCTCTCCAGCCTTGACTACGGTCACGGTCTCCTTTATCACTATCTTTCCCTTCTCTATCGCCGCCGGCAAACCGGCGGCCTGAAGCTCTCCTATTATCGGGCCGGGAGGGAACGGGGTAGGACCCTTTTCGACCACAACGTCCACTGGGGAAACCTGTCCCGGCTTTAGCGGCGAGGGAACTTTGGTTTCCTCTATCATCTTGTACAGCTTGAACGGGTTCATGTCCGTCGCGACTATCGCCGTCTGATCGTGTACGAACTCCTTCAGCTTCTCGAAGTCCCCGCCTAAAGCGTCGATGGCCTTCTCAAGCAGCGTGTTCTTCACGACCTTTATCAGAGCCTTTCCCCTGAAGTCCCTCCTTATCTTCTGCATCTGACCGGAAGGAACGCCCCTGAATCCGACTATCGCTATCACCGGATGGCTCGAAAAGATCTTCCTGATCTCATCCACTGCCTGAATCTTCCACTTCGGAGGAGACCCCCTAACCGCCGCCATATCAGATCACCCTTACGGCAGGCCCCATCGTCGTTTTGACGTATATAGATTTAACGACCTGCGTGGGATTCTCGTATTTGTTCTCAACGACCTTCAGAATTTCCAAGGCGTTTTCGGCGAGCTTTTCGGGATCCATGTCCCTCTTGCCTATCGGTGCGTGGAACGTGGGCTTGTCTCTCGTCCTGATCTTAACGGACTTCTTAAGCCTTTCGATATGCGGTTTGGGATCCGCGAGGGGTGGAATGACCTGCGGCATCTTTCCCCTCGGCCCGAGAATCGGACCGAGCTTTCTACCTATCTCCGGCATCAGAGGAGCCTCGGCCAAGAAGAAGTCCATCTGCTTCGCCAACTTCTTCGCCTGCCTCTTGTTTTTGGCGAGCTCGTCTATGTCCTCAGGGCCGAGCACTACATCCGCCCCTCCTTCCTTGGCCTTCAGCGCAGTCTCTCCTCTCGCAAAAACCCCCACCTTCCTCGGCTTTCCCAGTCCGTGCGGTAGGGTCACTATGGCGTCTATTCTGTTTTCCGGCCTTCTCATGTCCACGTTCTTCAGGTTGACCGCCATCTCAACCGTTTCGAGAAAGTTCCTCGGCTTGGCCTTCTCTATGGCTTCAGTGATCGCCTCGACGAGTCTGTCCTTATCAACCAACACCGCAATCACCCCGTAGTGCCAACGGCTTTCGCCTCCTACGGACTTTGAGATGCTTGCGGAAGGGTATTTTAAGTTAACGGCAACGGATATATATTTCCACCAACCCTAAGACGTTCGATGATCGGCGAGATCTCGACCCTTTTCGGATTGAAGGTCTACACGGACGAGGGAAGGTTCGTCGGGGTCGTAAACGATGTGGTTATAGATCTGGAGAGAAGGCAGATAAAGGGACTCGCCATGACGGAGTTCAACCGAGCCCTAATAGATTCAAAGGCTCCGGGAATAATCCTCCCCTACAGGCTCGTTAAGTCGGTGGGGGACATAGTGATCGTAAAGGACGTATTCAAGAGAAGGAAGAAGCATGAGGAAG
>CAZQJR010000024.1:0-5713 GCA_964592825.1 uncultured archaeon
GGCTACTGGTTCTGGAAGGGCATTGAAGGAATCACGGACAAGAGCATTTCGAGAATCGAGATCAAGTTCGACAAGGCTTGGATGGAGATCGTTGCGAAGAGGGCGAGCAACTACCCGTTATCTATATTACCAGTGTTGCAGTACATGGTGTTGAAGAAGATAGAGGTGGACAACCTCAGGACGTTGGGCTGGGGCAAGTGGCAGGGGATACCGAATGAGGAAATCGAGGAGCAGTTGGTGATATTATGAAGAAGGTTGCCGTAATCGGTGATCCGGATTTCAACATCGGTTTTAGGCTCGTTGGAATTAGGGATGTCTACGACGTTACGAACGATGAGGAGTTGGTTAACGCCGTTAAGGAAGTTTTGAATAGGGATGACATCGGTATTGTTGTCATAAGGTATGACGATCTTAAGAAGTTGCCCGTAATGTTGAGGAGGGAGATCGACGAGAGGGTTGAGCCCACCTTCGTTGCGGTGGGCGGGATGGGTAGTGTTGAGGAGTTGAGGGAGAAGATAAGAAAGGCGATAGGTGTTGACCTATGGAAGTGAGGACGTCTGGTTCGGTTGGGGAGATATATAGGATATCAGGGCCACTCGTAGTGGCTGAGGGATTGAAGGCAAAGATGTACGACGTCTGTAAGGTCGGAGAAGACGGATTGATGGGTGAAGTAGTAGGTATAAGAGGAGACAAAGTTCTGATTCAGGTTTACGAGGACACTTCCGGAGTTAGGCCGGGTGAGAAGGTCGTCAATACCGGAATGCCACTGAGCGTCGAGCTCGGGCCGGGAATGCTCGGAACGATCTACGACGGAGTTCAGAGACCGCTTCCCGCCCTGAAGGAGGCGAGTGGTGACTTCATAGGTAGGGGTATCGAGGCTCCGGGTTTGGACAGGAAGAAGAAGTGGACGTTCAAGCCGACGGTCAAGAAGGGAGACAAGGTCAAGGGCGGAGACATAATCGGTGTTGTTAAGGAGACGGAGCTTATCGCCGAGCACAGGATCTTGGTTCCGCCAAACGTTAGTGGAACGATCACCGAAATCTACGAGGGAGACTTCACCGTCGAGGACACCATCGCGGTTTTGGACAACGGAATGGAGTTGAAGATGTATCACAAGTGGCCGGTAAGAATTCCGAGGCCGTACGTTGAGAAGCTCCCGCCGGAGATCCCGCTCATCACCGGTCAGAGGATCTTGGACACGTTCTTCCCAGTTGCCAAGGGTGGAACAGCTGCAATTCCCGGGCCGTTCGGTAGTGGAAAGACCGTAACTCAGCACCAGCTTGCCAAGTGGGCTGACGCGCAGATCATCGTATACATCGGTTGCGGTGAGAGGGGCAACGAGATGACAGAGGTTCTTGAAGAGTTCCCGGAGCTGAAAGACCCAAGAACCGGAAGGCCGTTGATGGAGAGAACTGTTCTCATCGCCAACACTTCGAACATGCCGGTAGCTGCGAGGGAAGCTTCGGTTTACACGGGCATTACGATCGCCGAATACTTCAGGGACATGGGTTACGATGTTGCTATTCAGGCTGATTCAACGAGCAGATGGGCGGAGGCGATGAGGGAGATATCGGGTAGGCTTGAGGAGATGCCCGGTGAGGAAGGTTATCCCGCTTACTTAGCATCGAGATTGGCAGAGTTCTACGAGAGAGCTGGTAGAGTTAAGACGCTCAGCGGGCACATTGGAAGTGTTACGGTCGTTGGTGCGGTTTCACCGCCGGGTGGAGACTTCTCAGAGCCAGTTACGCAGAACACGTTGAGAATCGTAAAGGTCTTCTGGGCGCTCGATGCGAAGCTCGCTGCGAGGAGGCACTTCCCGGCCATCAACTGGCTCCAGAGCTACAGCCTGTACGCGGAAGTTCTTAGGCCGTGGTTCGAGAAGAACGTCGCTCCGGACTGGGGTGAGTTGAGGAACTGGGCTATGGAGGTTCTGCAGGAGGAAGCTAACCTGCAGGAGATCGTTCAGCTGGTAGGTAGCGACGCATTGCCGGATGCGCAGAGAATTCTGTTGGAGGTTGCGAGGATGATCAGAGAGGTCTTCCTGATCCAGTATGCATACGATCCCGTCGACACCTACTGCCCGCTCGAGAAGCAGTACGACATCCTGAAGGGTATAAAGATGATAAACGACTGGATGTACAAGGCCTTGGAGATGGGCAAGCCCGTGGAGGAGATCATAGCGGTTCCCGGAAAGGAGAAGTTCGCGAGAGCGAAGTTCGAGGAGAACTACAAGCCCGTCCTTGAGGAGGCGTTGGAGGAGATTAGGAAGAACCTCTTGGGAGAGTGATGGGTTATGGGGAAGGAGTATAAGACGATTACGGATATCGCCGGTCCTTTAGTTTTTTTGGAGAAGACCGAGCCCGTGGCTTACGGTGAGTTGGTTACGATTACGCTTCCGGACGGAACGGTCAGAAGGGGGCAGGTTCTGGACACCGCCAAGGACTTCGTCGTAGTTCAGGTTTTCGAGGGAACGAGAGGTTTGGACAAGTCGTGCTCGGTGAGGTTCACCGGAGATGTCGTCAAGCTGAACTGTTCGAAGGACATGCTCGGTAGAATTCTGAGCGGTTCTGGAGATCCTATAGATGGTGGTCCGAAGATAGTTCCTGAGGAGAGGAGGGAGATCATCGGTGCTGCTATCAACCCATACGCGAGGCAGTATCCGAGAGAGTTCATACAGACCGGTATATCAGCCATAGACGGGATGAACACGCTGGTTAGGGGTCAGAAGTTGCCAATCTTTAGCGGTTCGGGTTTGCCGCACAACGACATCGCCCTGCAGATAGCGAGGCAGGCAAAGGTTAGAGGGACAGAAGAGGAATTCGCCATAGTCTTCGCCGCTATGGGTATCACCTACGAGGAGGCTCACCAGTTCATGAAGGAGTTCGAGAGGACCGGTGCTTTGGAGAGAGCGGTCGTTTTCCTGAACCTTGCAAGCGATCCGGCTATCGAGAGGTTGATCACACCGAGAATGGCTCTGACGGCTGCTGAGTTCCTCGCATACGAATACGACTACCACATACTGGTCATCCTTACGGACATGACCAACTACTGCGAAGCTTTGAGAGAGATCTCCGCTGCGAGAGAAGAGGTTCCGGGTAGGAGAGGTTATCCGGGTTACATGTACACCGACCTCGCTACGATCTACGAGAGGGCTGGGAGAATTAGGGGTAGGAAGGGAACGATCACTCAGATGCCCATCCTGACGATGCCCGGTGACGACATCACTCATCCGATTCCGGATCTTACCGGATATATCACTGAGGGGCAGATCGTTCTGAGCAGAGAGCTCCACGCTAAGGGTATCTACCCGCCCATCGACGTCCTGCCATCGCTGAGCAGGTTGATGAAGGAGGGTATCGGTAAGGGCATGACGAGAGAGGATCACAAGGAGTGGAACGACCAGATGTACGCAGCTTACGCTGAGGGTGTCGACCTGAGAGGTCTCGTCGCCATCGTCGGTGAGGAGGCGTTGTCGGAGAGGGACAGGAGGTACCTGAAGTTCGCGGACGAGTTCGAGAGGAGGTTCGTCAATCAGGGCAAGTACGAGGACAGGGACATCGAGTACACCCTCGACTTGGGTTGGGAGCTCCTCGCCATCTTGCCCGAGGAGGAGCTCACGAAGATCAGGAGGGAGTACATCGAGAAGTACCATCCGAAGTACAGGAAGAAGAAGGCGGAAGGGGAGGCTTCTTAACCCCCTTCTTTTTTTGAGGTGTCTCCATGTCGGTAGTTAAGGTTCAGCCGACGAGAATGGAACTGATAAAGCTCAGAAGAAGAATCAAGATGGCCAAGAGAGGGCACTCTCTGCTTAAGATGAAGAGAGACGGGCTTATAATGGAGTTCAGGGAGCTCTTGGAGGAGGCCAAGAAGGTCATAGGAGGGATGGCGGAGAAGTACGAGAAGGCTCAGCAGAAGTTGGCGTTGGCTATGGCGGTCGATGGAGTCATAGCCGTTAAGTCGATAGCCCTTGCGAGGCAGTGCGAGCCGAGGTTCGTGATGAAGAGGAAGAACATAATGGGCGTCGTCGTTCCGGTAATAAAGAGGGAGGAGAAGATAATAAAGTGCGTTGTGGAGAGGGAGTACGGTGTCTTGGGAACTACCGCGAGGATAGATGAGGCCGTGGAGGCTTTCGAGCAGTTGGTCGATGCCATCTTGGAAGTGGCGGAGATAGAGACCACGATAAGAAGGTTGATAGAGGAGATCGAAAAGACGAAGAGGAGGGTTAACGCTCTGGAGTACAGGGTTATTCCGGCTATGGAGGAGGCCTGTAAGTTCATATCGTTCAAGCTTGAGGAGATGGACAGGGAAAACATAATAAGGCTCAAGAAGCTGAAGACGAAGAAGGCCAAACAACAGGCCTAAATTTTTTATAGATACATGTAATCACCCTTTTCGGGTTTCTCGAATTCGTGATTTACGCTCCAGATTATGTAGAGCTTGCACTTGAATATCTCCCTCAAGGCGTCCATTAGCTTCGGTTTGGTTAGCTCTTCCAAGTATATCGGAATCTGGAACTCTATCTGTCTAAGATTTTCGGCGTCGGGTAGCATTCTGAATTCGGCCTTTCTGAATAGTAGATCCATCTTCCACTTGAATATTAGCTTCTTCTTCTTTTCCGGTGGCAAAGAGTGCAGGGCTCTGTAGTGTTCGTCCGCGAGAATTATCCCGCTAACCACGACGACTATGTCCTTCCCCTTCAACTTTATTATGTCCGAGATCTGCCCAGAACCGGCGGGAAATTCGACGACGTAATGCCAATCCGCGTTCTCATCGGGCACCTCGCTCTTGAATATGCCCTCCTCGACGAGCCAGCCTTTGATGTCCATGAAACGAGTAGTCCTCGGAAGGATAAAAGGATTGCTACGGGACAAGTTATTTATTGTCGTCCAGTTTAGGGTGATAGTATGATGGATGAAAGGATTCGAACGCTGACGGATCAGATAGTGGGGCAGTTCAAACGTTTGGGTTACGACGTGAACGCTGATGAGGTGTACAAGAGGCTCAAGCTGCTCATTCACGAGTTCAAGGTTCCCGAAAGCGAGGCGGTTAGAACCATAAGGAACTGGTTGATGAAGGAGTACGAGATACCGAGGGAAAAGCTGATAGCCGAAGCTCCTCTCGTCAAGATTGCGGATATAACCAAACCCGGTCAATGGATAAGCGTTAAGGCGAAGGTCGTTCAGCTTTGGGACTCCTCGAGCCCGAACGTTTCTCAGGTCGGCCTGATAGGGGACGAGACGGGGATAATAAAGTTCGTCATATGGGCGAAGTCGGGAAAGGGGGAGGTGGAGGAGGGCAAAAGCTACCTCTTCAGGAACGTCGTGACGGACTCGTTTCAGGGTAGGATGCAGATTAACGTGACGAGGACGAGCGAGATAATAGAGCTCGACGAGGACATACCTCTACCCCCGAGGGAGATAGAGGTCGTAGGAGCTCTGGTGGCGATTCAGCAGAACAGCGGATTGATAACGAGGTGCGGGATATGCAGGAGGGTTATGACGAAGGGTATATGCCCTATCCACGGGAAGGTGGAGGGCTTCGAGGATCTCAGGATAAAGGGCGTTGTTGACGACGGTGAGAACGTTTACGAGATAATTTTAAACGAGGAGAACATAAAAAAGCTTACGGGAATCGATCTTGAGAAGGCCAAGAGGATAGCCACCGAAAGGCTCGACAGAAACGCTGTACTTTCGGAGCTCAAGGGAAGGCTTTT
>CAZQJR010000025.1:0-10279 GCA_964592825.1 uncultured archaeon
ATATCGCAGAAGTTGCTTCCCCTAACCCAGCTCAGCCTGATCTCATCTTGAAGTCTCACGAAGTAGCAGTCTTTGTAAAATCGCTCGTATATCTCGTAGAGCTCATCTCTCGTTGGAACTTCATCCATAAATACGTGAGCGTTCGTAAGAATTCCCCTTGAGCCGGGAAATACTTGAGGTGTAAAAGATATCCCTATTTCTGGGTTAAAACGCTTGAGCTCCTGAACCATCTCCCAGTAATGTCGGTGGTTAGTGACCTTATAGGGAACTATAGCTTCGTGCAGATTTGGATAGTGAGTAAACTCTGTCGGCTTTGCTCCGGCCCCGCTTATTCCACTCTTAGCATCGAATACGATTCTTTCAGCTTTCTCAGCTATCGGAGCGACTGCCAAAATCGCTCCGGTTGGATAACAGCCGGGATTCGCAACTAAATCTGCTTTGGCGATTTCATCCCTATATAGCTCAGTTAAGCCGTAAACAGCATCTCTATATCCCTCGTGCTTTTTGCCGTAAACCTTTTCGTAAGTTTCCTTGTCAAGTCTGTAATCCGCTGAGAGATCTACAACCTTCAAACCGACCTCCAAGAGCTGTGGAACGTATCTCATCGCTTCCCCGTGGGGAACGGCGGTAAACACAACATCGCATTCATCTAAATTCTTCAAATCCGGCTCGACGAACTTCAAATCGTAGAATCCCTTAAGGAACTTGTGAAGCTTCCAGATCGGTTCTCCCGCAAGCTTTCTTGAAGTAGCTGCAATTACTTCTGCCTTCGGATGCAGAGCGAGGAGTCTTAGAAGCTCCGAGCCAGTGTAACCGCTCGCACCTATTATACCGACTTTCATATCACAACCTCTGACAACCGCTATAAAACCGTTCCAATAGCTTTCGATATGCGGATATACTTCGTCATCGACATACTGAACGGTGAGGTCGTTCGGGCTTTTAGGGGTGAGAGAAAGAACTACTATCCCATCAGCCGATTTAGCAGAGTTGTCGGTGTCGATGATCCAATTAGCGTTGTTGAAGTCGTGAAGCCGAGGTTTCTCTACGTTGCAGATCTGGACAGAATCGTGGGTAGGGGCAACAATATGGAAACCATTGAGATGCTTGCAAGGAAAGTCGAGCATATGATCGCTGACTGCGGATTCAAGAATTCCGAAGAGCTTAACGGCTTGAGCTTCACGCCGGTTTTGGGAACAGAAACGTTCGATATGACTCAGCTTGAAGACGTTCAAATTCCGGTATTCGTGAGCTTGGACATCAAAGACGGTCGATTGCTTTCAAATCGCAGATTGGAATTCGAGAGCTTGATAGAATACCTGAACTCCTTCAGCCTGCTTGGTATAATAGTGCTCACGCTCGATAGAGTTGGTAGTTGCTCTTTGGATTTGAAAACGATCGAGAAGGCGATCGGTCTGTCCGAAAACCCTGTTTTTGCCGGTGGTGGCGTTGGATCTATAGAGGATTTGATGAAGCTTAAGGAAATCGGTTGCAAAGGTGCTCTAATAGCTACAGCCGTTCACAACGGTTCGATAGGCTTGGATTTAGTCAGAAAGGGTTACATTTAGCTATTGGGTGAAAAACTCAAGATGGCAGTATCTAATTAATTGGTTCCTTCCTTTTTTCAACAACCCTTATCCACTCTATAGCGGTGTCGGGATAGTTTCCGCTCTCGTCCTTCTCCAAACCCTTGACCATGTCCCAAATCGTTAGCAAGGCCACGCTGACACCCGTTAGGGCTTCCATCTCCACCCCCGTCTTTCCTACGGACTTCACCTCGCATATCGCCCTAACACCGTTTTCCTCAAGGAAGAAGTCGAGCTTAACCGACGTTATCGGGATCGGATGGCACATCGGAATCAACTCGGGCGTCCTCTTAACCGCGAGTATTCCCGAAACCGTCGCGACAGAAAGCACGTCCCCCTTGGGAACCCTCTTCTCCTTAATCGCTTTGACCGTGTCCTTCTTTAGCCTAACGAACCCTTCCGCCACCGCAATCCTTATAACGTCCTCCTTTTCGGAGATATCCACCATCCTCGGCATGGAACATGGGCGCTCGGGAAAACTTAAATAGGTGGCGGAAAGAATTCGAGAGGGGGTGATGGTATGGGGACGGTCAAACCCGCTTACATCAAGAACATCGCGATGGAGTTGTTGAGGAGGTATCCGGAGATATGGACGGGCGACTTCGATGCGAACAAGAAGCTCGTCCAAGAGCTTACGAACATAAAGAGCAAGAGGGTTAGGAACAGGGTTGCGGGTTACATAACGAGAAAGGTTAACAGAGGGTGGGTAAATGTTTGAAGGCGTAATTCCCGCCCTCGTAACGCCCTTCAAGGAGAACTTCGAGGTTGACTACGAGGGCATAGCGAAGCTCTTGGATTACGTTGAGAAGCACGTCGATGCAGTGGTTCCGGCGGGAACGACGGGGGAATCTGCTACGCTGAGCTATCAGGAGCACATAGAGGTCGTGAAGTACGTCTGCGAAACGGCGAACGTTCCCGTCATAGCCGGAGCGGGCTCGAACTCAACGAGGGAGGCCGTGTTTTTGGGCAAGGAGGTGGAAAAGGCTGGTGCGGATGCGGCGATGTTCATAACCCCCTACTACAACAAGCCCAACAAGGAAGGCCTCTACCAGCACTACAAGAGGATAGCCGAAGAGATTTCGATTCCCATAATAATCTACAACGTTCCAAGTAGAACGGCATGCAACATAACGCCAGATGTCGTGGAAAGGCTCGCGAACGACTTCGATAACATAGTCGGCATAAAGGAGGCGAGCGGGAACTTAAAGCAGGTATGCGAAATGATTAGGAGAACCCCCGACGACTTCGTTCTCCTCTCCGGCGACGATTTCCTGACCCTGCCGATCCTAATGCTCGGAGGAAGGGGAGTTATAAGCGTCGCCGCGAACGTCGCCCCCCACCTGATGAAGGAGATGTTCTCCGCCTTTAAGGGGGGTGACTTGGAGAGGGCGAGGGAGATGCATTACAGACTAATGCCCCTCTTCAGCGTCCTGTTCATCGACACGAACCCGATCCCAGTTAAGAAGGCTCTGGAGCTTATGGGATTGCCCGCGGGAAAGCCGAGACTGCCGTTGGTCGAACTCGATCCAGAAAAAACCGAAAAGGTTAGAGAGGTGCTGAGGGATTTGGAACTGCTCTAATACTTTATCTCCATCTCAGCCCTCTTTATCGTGTTCACTATGTCCTCGACGATGTCCGCCATTACCTCCTGCTTGGACGCTTCCTCCTTCAATCTTCTGACTTTTTTCTCCAAGTCGTCGAGCACCTCAACTATTCGCTTGAAGTGTGTGCTCAACTGGGATATGGCGTATATTTCGAGCATCTTCAGGTTGTTTAAAGCCTCCTTGTCCGTTATATCTCCTCCGTAGAACTTGTCCATTATGAACTCGACGTCGTTCCTGAACATCTCCTTTATCTTCTCCTCGTCCATCAGCTCCTTTACGGCGCTCTCTATGTCGTTCGCAACCTCCATCGCCTTCTGAAGGAGCTCCCCGACCTTGTCCAAATACGTGTTGCGGTACATCATCCCTCAAACTCCCCATCGGACGTTTATAAGCTTTCCCTCTTGAACTCCAACGCCGAGCTCACGAATCCTACGAACGGCGGGGAGGGTGCGTAGGGGCGGGACTTGAACTCGGGATGGAATTGGGTGCCGAAGTGGAACCTGTTCTTGGGATACTCTATTATCTCCACCCTCCTCCCGTTGTCGGAGTGCCCAGATATGACCAACCCGTGCTTCTTCAACTCCGGAATGTAATCCGGGTTCACCTCGTATCTGTGCCTGTGTCTTTCGTATATCTTCTCCCTCCCGTAAAGCCTGTGGGCGATCGTTCCCGGAACGACCGTGATCTCTATCTCCCCCAGCCTCATCGTCCCTCCGAGCATGTCTATCTCCTTCTGCTCTGGAAGTATGTCTATGACCGGATGATCGGTTTCGGCAAGCTCGCTGCTGTTGGCGTCCTCCCAGCCTATGACGTTTCTCGCGAACTCGATCACCGCGAGCTGAAAACCGAAGCATATGCCGAGGAACGGTATGTCGTTTTCCCTCGCGTACTGTATGGCCTTTATCTTACCCTCCGCTCCCCTCTTCCCGAAACCGCCAGGAACGAGGATTCCGTGCGCATCTATCTCTATCTCATCGTGCTTTTCCAACTCCTCGCTCTCTATCCACAGCACGTTGACCTTACACCCCGCCACTATTCCTCCGTGCTTTAAAGCCTCCCTTATGCTTATGTACGAATCCCTGACGTGCGTGTACTTCCCAACAACCGCTATCGTTACCTCCTCCTCCAGTTCCTTCAACCTCCTTACCATCTCCGCCCATTCCCCGCTGACCTCCCTCTTCTCAAGCTTCAGCCTCCTTACTATGTATTCGTCCAGCCCCTCCTCCTTGAACCTCAGCGGAACCTCGTATATCTCCTCCACGTCCTCGTTGCTTATCACCGCCTCGACGGGGACGTCGCAGAACAGGGATATCTTCCTCTTGGTCTCGGGTCTGAGCTTCTCAACGCACCTCCCTACTATCACGTCCGGCTGTAGGCCTATGCTCCTCAACTCCTTGACGCTGTGCTGGGTAGGCTTCGTCTTCTGCTCCCCCCCCTTGTCGAGGGGAACCAAGGTGACGTGAACGAGCATGAAATCCTCTTCCCTTTCCTCATTCTTCATCTGCCTTATCGCCTCCAAAAAAGGCATGCCCTCTATGTCCCCCACAGTTCCCCCTATCTCGACCAAACAAATCTCCGCTCCGCTCTTTTCCGCCACCCTCCTGATCCAAGCCTTTATCTCGTCCGTAACGTGTGGAATTATCTGAACGGTTTGACCCAAGTACTCTCCTCTCCTCTCCTTCTCTATTACGTTCCTGTATATCTTCCCCGTCGTTATGTTGTGCTCTCCCGTAAGCTCCATCCCTATGAAACGCTCGTAATGTCCGAGATCCAAATCGACCTCCGTTCCGTCCTTGAGAACGTAAACCTCCCCGTGCTGGAACGGGTTCATCGTCCCCGCGTCTATGTTTATGTACGGATCGATCTTTATCGGCACGACCCTGTAACCCATGTCCACCAACAGCCTGCCGATCGATGCGGTCGTTATTCCCTTCCCCAAACCGCTCATGACTCCGCCGGTAACGAATATGAACTTCATGGCGATCACTTCCTGAGCTCGGGAGGAAGCATGTTGGGTATTCCGTCCTCTATCGGATACTCCGTCCCACATTTCGTGCAGATCAGCTTGCCTGAAATTATCTCCTCCTCGTTCTCCTCCTCCGCCTCGAGCTTCAAATCACCCTTACAGATCGGACAGGCCAGTATGTCGAGAAGCTCCCTCTTCATAATGTAGCTCGTCCGAGCCCTCATTTTATAACGGTTTTGAAAGGACGAGTTCACCATCCCTAAGCCTTATCAGCGGTGTTAGATGTGCGAGAGCTTCCCCGTCCCTCAACACCTTCATGAGAACCCTCTCGTGATACTTCAAAGCCTTCCTAATCTGTCTCGGAAGCCCCGAAATCCGATCGCCGAAGAGGTAGTCCGAAAGGATCTCCGGGACTTCTTCGAGTTTTATAGAGCCCCTGAGTAGGAGCTCCTTGTAGATCTCCCTAAGCGTCGGCCTTAGCTCGGCATCGATCATGTCCAATCCGCAGCAGTTTCCTGTTTCCAGATCGAAAAGTCCCTCCTTGCAGAGCCCGAAACCCAAGCCGTACCTATCGCAGGCATCCCTTATCTCCCTGAGGATGTCCGGAGCGTCGACCTTGACCACGTCACCTCCGAAGGAGTAATCGCTCCACCTGTCCCAGAACTTGTAGTAGAATCCGAGTTCACTCCTCTCCACCCTCAGAGGCTCGACCGTTATTAGGTCGACGAAATCGGCGACTTCGGACACGAAATCCTCCGCCCTCTCGAAGGAGTAGTTCGGGATGAGCGGCTGTAACCTAAGAACCTTGGGGGCTTCGACGCTTCGGAGAGCCTCCAACCTCTTCAGGGGATGAGGTGCCCTCGGTTCGAGATCCGTTCTGTTTAGGGACGATACCGAAACCTGAACCACGACGAGCCCCCTATCCCCCAACTCCTCGACGACGCTTTTCCAAGGATCCTTCGCAACCCTATCCGACTTCGTGCAGAGCACGATGGGTATTTCGAACTTCAAGGCGACTTTCATCATCTTCAAAGACAAACCGAACTTCTCCTCCGCATCCTGCAAGGGATCCGAGAGGGTCGCGAGTCTGAAGGGTATTCTGGCGTTCAACCTCTTAGCTACCTTCTCGAACATCCCCAACGCCTTGTATCTTGGAGCTATCTTACCGCTCCTATACCATCTCGCGTAACAGTAAACGCAGTTGAACGAGCAATTGGTGTAGGGCTCCAATCTTAGCACGGAGTAGCATAGGGGGCTTATTATCTTGCTCGGGTTTATCGCGAGCTCCATAAAACGTTTAAGGTGGGATGGATTTATCAAGGACATGCAACTCAGGATCACGTTTTTGGGTACGTCGGGCACGGTTCCGAGCGTCAACAGGAATCCGTCGTCGATACTGATTCAGTACGGTGGTGATAGGATTCTCTTCGACTGCGGTGAGGGAACGCAGAGGCAGATGATGATCGCAAAAACCGGATTCAACATCAAGGCTGTGTTCATAACCCACATGCACACCGATCACTTCGTAGGCGTCTTCGGACTGATCGAAACCCTTTCCCTGAACGAGAGGAGGGAAAAGCTGACCTTCTACGTTCCCGAAGAAAAGGCGAAGTTCCTCGCCACCCTATTCAGAATGTTCGGCTATCACAACCTCCGCTTTCCGATAGAGGTGGTGGGGCTGAGGGACGGGGACGAGGTGAACTTCGGTAGGTACAGGATACTTGCGTTCAAAACCGAGCACACCACGCCAAGCTTGGGATACGCTCTGATAGAGAGGGACAGGCCGGGAAAGTTCGATAGAGCAAAGGCGGAGGAGCTCGGAATTCCACCCGGCCCCCTCTACTCGAAACTCGTAAGGGGAGAGAGCGTGGAGGTGGGCGGGAGGATAATAACCCCCGATATGGTCGTAGGCCCTCCGAGACCGGGGAGGAAGGTCGTTTACACTGGGGACACGAGACCCTGCGAGAGGACGGTTGAGGTGGCGAAGGATGCCGACGTGCTGATACACGACGCCTCCTTCACCTCCGACCTTCAGAGTTGGGCGGAGGAGACGAAGCACTCCACCGCGAGGGAGGCGGCGGAAGTTGCGAAGAGAGCGGGAGTCAGAACCCTCATCCTAACCCACGTGAGCGCGAGGTATTCGAAGGACGCGACGCCGCTGCTCGAGGAGGCCAAGGAGGTTTTCGAGAACGTGATGGTTGCGGAGGATTTTATGACACTTGAGGTAAAATACAGAGAATGATTCCGGCCACTATGGACAGACATCCCACGAGAGTTTTTCCGTCTATCGTTTCCACACCCATCGTCCTCGAAAGGGCTATCGTGAAGAGGGGGTATGTACTGAGTACGGGTTCCACCACGCTGATGGGATACCGAGAAAGGGCGTAGTATCTGAGAAGATGACCAACTCCAACGAAGATACCCGCGAGAACGAACGTCGGAATCTCGACGAATTTTTTCCTTCCCGCAAGGGATGCCATCAAAAATGCAGTAGCGAATCCGATCGACGCTCCGAGGATAGGATCATCGTAAGCTCTTAAACCGAGCTTAACGAAGTAGGAGGATAAAACTACGAATATTGCAGTTAAAAATCCTAAGAACAGTCCTATCCTATCCTTTCCATCCTTTGGATTGGACACTGCGTATACTCCAAAGAATATTAGGTTGGATGCCAACAACAGACGTAGAGTTATCTTTTCTCCGATGATCGCTCCTAAGATCTCGGCGATGTATATTCTAAGGGCGGATAGGGAAGACGCAACGTTCGCCCCAACCCTCTTTATGGATTCGTAAAAACAGATCCTCGCGAGTGTGAAGTTGAGTATCCCAGCCACGATCATAGGCAATAGGAACCTCGGATCGGGATGAAATTTGAGAATTAGATAGGGCAAAAAGATGAGAAAAGTCGTTGTTATGCTGATGAAGTTCCCGGATAACACATCCGCCCTCTTAAGCCCCCTTCTAACGAGAACCTGATGAGCGCTGAAGATTGCGGGAATCAATAATAGGAACATACGTTCTACCCCTCACTTCACATTTCGCAGATAGCATCTCCTCCTTAAGATTCGATTCGTAAACCACCACCCCGTATCCAACGAATTCAGCCTTGTGAGCATCGCTACCAGCGCTCACACCCTTTCCGAACTTTCTCCTCATGATGTCAGAGAGTCGGTTGAATACCCCTAAGCCCTTGGCGTTAAAGATCTCTACGCAATCGACAAATCTGAAACAGCCGATTCCTACCGCTCCATGTCTGTAAAACTGGAATGGATGGGCGAGGGATGTTATCCCACCAAGTCCTCTTACGACCTCGACGGTTTCCCTCAAGCTCATACCCGGATCCACATCCTTCTCTATCCAGTAGGCAAGAAGATGTCCTTCAGAAGTGGATATTTCCACTCCGGGAACGATCTCTAAAGGTAAGTGTTCCTCTTCGACTATCTCCATAGCTTCGAGCGACCCGTTCACGGTATCGTGGTCGGTTATGGATATAGCTCTCAGACCCCTTTTGATTGCGGTTCCCAAGATCTCTCTGACCGAACTCCTACCATCTCTACTATGATCGGAATGAACGTGAAGATCCGCCATCGGCATGGGAATCTCCTCTGGCTCAGAACTCAAGACCCTCATCACAACTCAGCGGGGCCCTGTCATCATCGCCTAAGGGAGTGGGGGTAAACGATTTATAGCTTTTGATGGAGGGTCGAATTTGTGAAGAGGTGTCCGATCTGCGGAAAAAGGTTCGAGGGTAGGTTGGAGATGTGCCCCGAATGCTACTCGGATAGAAGAGAGCTCGTGAAAGTTGAGAGGATAGTCGAACTCGTAAGATGTCCAAGATGCGGTCGTTACAGATTGGGCGGTAGATGGAGAGAGATGAAATTCGAAGAGGCCTTGACGGAAACCATCCTGAACTCGCTTAGGGTTCATCCGGAGTTTAGGGTCGAAGACGTGGAGATCAGACCCCTAACGAGGGGAGAGGTGGGAAGGTACTCCGTTAGGGTGGCGGGTACCCTCGAAGGGGAGACCGTCGAGGATGAGAGGTTAACCGAAGTTAGGGTAAGGGGGACCGTGTGCGAGAGATGTTGTCGAGAGGCGGGAGGTTATTACGAATCCATAGTTCAGGTTAGGGCGGACGGTAGGGATTTGGAGGACGAGGAGCTCGAAAAGGTTAGGGAGATAATACTGAAGATCTTGGATAAGGAGAGGGATAACCAAAAGGCGTTCGTAAGTAAGGTCGTTGAGAGAAGGGAAGGAATAGACTTCTACTTGGGGGATAGGAACGTGGGGAGGAAGATCGCGAGGAGCATCGTGAACGAGCTCGGTGGAAGGATAGTGGAGAGCAAGAAGATCCACACGAGGAGGGACGGTAGAGACGTTTACAGGTTCACGTACGCAGTAAGGTTGCCGGGCTATAGGGAGGGTGACGTGGTGGAGGACGAGGGAAGGGTTTGCGTGGTCACGAACAGGAGGCTGGGGAAGGGTATCACGATAGATGGAAAAAGCGTAAATCTGAAGAATCCAAAAGTCATAGCAAGGAAGGAGGATCTGCTCGAAGCGGTCGTCGTCGATTGTGATGAGTACGTGGTGGAGATCCTACATCCGGTGAGCAACGAGGTCGTTAGGGCGAAGAGGCCGAAAGGCGAGTTCAAGCCGGGGGATATCGTTAACGTGGTGGAATATGGAGAAAGGCTGTATGTGATCAAGATTCCTCGCTCGTTATATCGATCTTCCTAATCTCCTTCTTACCCTTGGATTCCATCTCCTCCAACTTCCTTAGACTCTCGTCTATGAGGCTCCTCATGGCGAGAAGGAGCTCCTTGGAGGCGTTGAGTAGATGCCCTTTAAACTCTTCCGGCACTACCTCGTTGGGCGTCGGAACCTTGATCCTTATTTCCTTCGGCATAACCGGACACCTCATCTGAAGTAGATTCTGAGCTCCTCCTTATTAAACTTTGCCCCCTCGGGCTCCTTGAGGGCGAGGGACTGAGGGAGAAAGACTATCCTCTTCCACTGCCCTGCAATTATTATCAGCTCTTCTCCCCTCTTCAAAAGCTTCAGCTGTTCCTTCGATACGAAGGGTGCCTTTACGGACAGGACGAATCTGTCTCCCTCCTTCTCTATCA
>CAZQJR010000026.1:0-5533 GCA_964592825.1 uncultured archaeon
AGATCTCTGACCTTCGCAATAGGCGGGGGTTCCCTCTTGTGCCTGCTCTTCTCGACCATCTCCAAAACTCTCTTGACCTCCTCCTCGCTCACGTCGAATTTCTTAGGAATTTCGGCCGGATCGATTCCCTTCTCCAGAGCCTTCAGAATCGTGTCCAGCCTCTCGTAGGTTATGCCGAGCTCTCCCTCGTCCGTCTGACCTATCCAAAGCCCGGCGGATGGCGTCTTCTCGATTATCCTCTCGGGCACCCCCAAAAATTTTGCGAGCTCGAAAACTTCGGTCTTGTAAAGATCCCCTATCGGAAGGAAGTCCACGCCCCCATCACCGTATTTCGTGTAGTATCCGACCATTAGTTCGCTCTTGTTCCCCGTTCCGGCCACGAGCCTTTTCAGGTTGTTTGCGAAGTAGTAGTTTACGATCATCCTGATCCGGGACTTTAGGTTCGCCACCGCTATCCTGTTCCCCTCCCCGAGCTCGTTCAAAAACACTTCGACCATCGGATTTATCTCCACGAACTTGTATTCTATTCCCAAAATCTCGCAGACCTTAAGCGCGTCCTCTACGTCCTCTTCCCTCGTAACCCCCCTCTCGGGCATTATTATTCCCAGAACTTTGTCCTCACCCAAAGCCCTAACGCAGAGGAACGCGGTGGTGGAACTGTCGACTCCGCCACTCAGCCCGATGACCACACCTTCAGCGTTGGCATTCTTAACAACGTTCCTAACGAAGTTCGTTATCCTATCCACCACCGCATTCCAGTCAGTCAACCATCTCACCACCAATGAGCTTTAAAAGGATGGCCTTTTGGGCGTGCAAACGGTTCTCCGCTTGGTCGAAAACTATCGAGTGTTCACCTTCCAAAACCTCCTCCGTTATCTCCTCACCCCTATGCGCCGGCAGGCAGTGCATCACTATGACGTCATCCTTGGCCAAGCTGACGAGGGCTTCGGTAACCTGATGGTTCGCGAAATCCCTCAACCTCTTCTCCCTCTCCTCCTCCTGCCCCATCGAAACCCAAACGTCCGTGTAGATCACGTCCGCATCCTTCACAGCCTTCGCGGGATCGGGTTCGAAAACCAAATCCGCACCCATCTCCAAAGCCTTCCTGACTATCTCCTCATTCGGTTCATAACCCTTGGGCGTCGAAACTACCATCTTCATCCCCGTTAGGGCGGAGGCGAGTATTAGGGAGTTGCAGACGTTGTTACCGTCGCCAACCCAAGCCAGTCGAACGTTCTTAAGGTTGCCCTTATACTCCTTGATCGTCAGGAGATCCGCTATGATCTGGCACGGATGCTCCAAGTCGCTCAAACCGTTTATCACGGGAACGGAGGAGTATTTCGCGAACTCCAAAATTGTCTCGTGCTTTCTGACTCTCATCATCACCGCGTGGACGTACCTGCTTAAAACACGGGCAGTATCCTTTATGGGCTCTCCCCTGCCGAGTTGGAGATCGTTCCAGCTTAGGTATAAGGCATGCCCTCCCAAGTCCGTCATCGCCACCTCGAAGCTTATCCTCGTTCTCGTCGATGGTAGCTCGAAGATCATGGCGAGGCTCTTGTTCTTAAGGTAGTCCGTGACCCTGCCCTTGTATCTTTCCTCTTTGAGCTTCTCCGCAAGCTCCAAGATCTCCTCGAGCTCCTCTGGTGTTAAATCCGCCATTGAAATTAGATGCTTCATCCGTAAAAAATATAACGGAAGTTAATTAAGTTTTTCTATCCATTATCCCAATCGGTATCGATGGTCGGAAGTTTGGAGGTCGTCGTCGCCGGACTCAGGCTCAAAAATCCGCTTATGCTGGCCAGCGGAATTTTGGGAAGTAGAGCGTCTTCTCTCAGCCTTCTATCCGAGCACGCTGGGGCGGTCGTTACAAAGTCGGTTGGCTTGGAGGGGAGGGAGGGATACAGAAATCCATGCGTGATAAACTGGAGGTGCGGAGTGTTGAACGCCGTGGGGCTCGCGTCTCCTCCCGCGAAGGATTTCGCGAAGGAGCTTTCGTCTGCAACCTACCGTTGCCCGCTGATAGTAAGTCTGTTCGGTTCGAGTCCTGAGGAGTTCTCGAAACTCGTGGAGATGTTTCCTTTCGCGAGCGCCTTCGAGTTGAACCTCAGCTGTCCGCACGCGAGCAAGGCGGGTCTCGAAGTGGGGAGGGACGAGGAGCTCGTGGAGGAGATAGTTAGGGCCGTGAAGGAGAGAACGGACAAGCCCGTGTTCGCGAAGCTTTCCGCCCACATGGACGTGTTGAGCGTGGCGAAGGTGTGCGAGGAAGCGGGAGTGGACGGGGTGGTTGCGATAAACACCCTGAGGGGAATGGCCATAGACATAGTGAGCAGGAAACCAGTTCTCAGCAACGTCAGCGGTGGTGTGAGCGGGAAGGCCATAAAGCCCGTGGCGCTCAAATGCGTTTGGGATCTGTACGAGGAGTTGAGCGTTCCTATCATAGGGTGCGGGGGGATAACGGATTGGAGGGATGTCGTGGAGTTCGTTCTCGCTGGAGCGAGCGCGGTTCAAATAGGGTCGGCGTTCTTCTTCAGCCTGCACGTGTTCGAGAGCATCGCCGAAAGTTTGAGGTCTTATCTGAGGATGTGCGGAGAGGATCTGAAGGATCTCATCGGGGTCGCCCACGAGTCCTAAGCCTTTTAAACTCAGAAAACGTCACGATCGAACATGTGCATATTCTGCGGTATAGCGAGGGGAGAGGTGGACGCCTTCGTAATCTACGAAAGCGATAAAGTCATGGCTTTTCTGGACATAAGACCCCTCAGCAAGGGTCACACACTCGTAATACCCAAGGAACATTACGAAAACCTGCTCGAGTTGCCGGAGGAGATCGCGGGGGAAATACTTAAGGCGATAAAGGTCGTTTGCGAGAAGCTTAGGAGGTTGAACGCCGAGGGATTCAACGTCGTCACAAACGTTGGAGAGGTGGCCGGGCAGGAGGTTATGCACGCCCACGTTCACGTCATTCCGAGGTATTCAAAGGAGGAAAAGGCGGTGTCCTTCGGGAAGCCGATCGAGTGCGATCTAAAGGAGGTTTACGAGAAGCTGAGAGCATGAGGTTGAAGGGGAAGAGGGTAGTTCTCGCCGTAACGGGTAGCGTAGCGGCGGTGGAGTCGGTCAAGCTCGCGAGAGAACTTAGGAGGAGGGGTGCGGAAGTAATCGCAGTCATGAGCGAATCCGCGACGAAGGTAATACATCCGAACGCTCTCGAGTTCGCCACGGGGAGGGAGGTTTTGGTAGAACTTAGGAGAGCCGAACACGTCACCCTCCTCGGACTCGAAGGATCGGCCGATCTCCTTCTCGTAGCCCCCGCGACGGCAAATACGATTTCGAAGATCGCAAACGGGATTGCGGACACCCCTCCCACGCTCTTCGCCCTAACAGCTTTGGGTAGCGGGAAGAAGGTCATCGTTGCTCCCGCCATGCACCTCGCGATGTTCGAGGCGGTGAGGGAGAACTTGGAGAAGCTTGAGAGGATGGGAGTCGAGATAGTGCCGCCGAGGGTCGAGGAGGGAAAGGCCAAGCTCGCGGACTTAAACGTAATCTGTCTGTTCGTGGAGAGGGCGCTTTACAGGAAGGACATGAAGGGTATGAAGGTCGTCGTAACGTCCGGCCCGACGTACGAGCACTTGGATCCGATAAGGTTCATAAGCAACAGGAGTTCGGGGAGGATGGGCAACGAGATAGCTTTGGAGTGCTGGAGAAGGGGTGCGGAGGTTATACTCGTCACGTCCAAGCCTATCCCCTACAACCTCCCGGGCTTGAGACAGGTTAGGGTTAGATCCGTTACCGAAATGCTCGAAGCGGTGCTTAGGGAGATCGAAGGTGCGGATCTGTTCGTTTCTGCCGCCGCCCCTTCCGATTTCGTCGTTGACATGGCTGAAAGCAAGATAAAGACCGCAAAAGAACTGACGATAAGGCTGAAGATGGCTCCAAAGATCATAAAGGAGGTGAGGAAGGTTTACGACGGGCACGTAATTGGGTTCAAGGCCGAAACGGGGGTGAGCGACGAGGAGCTCGTGAGGGTGGCGAGGGAGAAGATGGAGGAGGACGGGCTCGAGATGGTCGTAGCCAACGACGTGAAGGAGAGGGGAATGGGAACGGAGGATACGAGGGTGGTCGTGGTTACGGAAAAAGGTTTCGAGTGGGTGGAGGGGGATAAGGGAGAGGTTGCGAGGAGGATAATCGATATATACGTAGAGGAGATTCTATGTTCTTCGCCCCGGCGAGCCTGACCTGTCTGTTCTCCCCCAAGATATCCGAACCGAGGGATTCGGGATCGATGGGAATAAGTTTGGCCTTGAAGAAGGGGGCGAGAGTCACCGTTGAGAGATCCGATCGTTTGGAGGTGTTCCTTAACGGCGAGCGCGTGAAGTTCGGGACGCTCGAAACGATAGCTGAGAGGCTCGGGTTCGTGGGGAGGATAGTGGTCAACGCCGATCTTCCGGTGGGATGCGGTTTCGGTATGAGCGGAGCTTCGGCGCTGGCGGCGGCTCTCGCCATAGATCCCAACTCCCCCCTCTTCGAACTCGCCGACTTGGCACACGAGGCGGAGGTTTTGAACAGAACGGGCTTGGGGGACGTGGTCACGCAGTGTTACGGGGGGGTGGTGGTCAGGCTAACGCCCGCTTGCCCGTCGGTGTGTAGGGTGGAGAAGTTTTTGTGGAGCTTCGAACTCGACGTTCTAATCTTGGGAGAGTTGAATACGAGGGAGGTGCTTTCCGAGTTCCCCTTGGAAAAAATAGCGGACGTGGGAAGGAGTTGTCTTAAGGAATTTCTCAGACGCCCGAACTTGGACAGTCTGTTCGAGCAATCCAAGAGGTTCTCGACAGAAACGGGACTTATAGAGCTCGATTCAAAGGTCGAAGACGCTGTGGAAGCTGTGGAGGCTGAAGGGGGCAAGGCTTCGATGGTAATGCTCGGAAGGGGGGTGTTCGCGTTCGGCGGAGATGTGCTTAAAGAATTTGACGGAATATATATTAAGGTTGGTATAGATAATTGCGGCGTCCGATCGTTAGATTAAAGGGATTTCGCTAATTTTTTATAAGCCGAGTTCATCATCATTTGAGGGGGTATTCGAATGGTGGGAATATTCGAGCTCGACGAGAAGGACAGGATGATTTTGGAGATACTGGAGAAGAATCCCGAGATCTCTCAGAACGAGATCGCGAAGATCGTCGGCCTGTCCCAGCCGTCCGTCGGGAGTAGGATAAAGAAGATGAAGGAGTTGGGGATAATAAGCCACGCTTACGGAATAAACATAAAGAACGCCGGCCTTTACATACTTAAGGCGGACATAAAGTGCAAGCAACCGAAGGAGCTTCTGAAGCTGTTTAGGAATTGCCCGTTCTTTCTCAACGGCTTCGTGGTTGCCGGAAACAGGAACTTGGTCATGCTGTTCGTCGGCGAGGATCTACCCACCCTCGAGGCCATAGTCGATCAGCACATAAGACCCAATCCAGACGTTTACGACGTGGACGTTGGGATAATTGTGAGGGCGGAGAAGGACACGATAGTTCCAATAAACATAAGG
>CAZQJR010000027.1:0-6310 GCA_964592825.1 uncultured archaeon
CCAGATTGAATACACCTCCCTGACCTCCTCGGGAATCCTTATCCAGCGGTCTTCCGCGAACTCCTGCCTTATCAGTTCCATCGGAAAGATCGGCTTCAGATCCTCCGGCTTGACCGGCTCCTTCGTAACCGGATGCAACGGCGGAGGCAACGGTTCGGGCAGGTCGGGAAGGATATTATACCATCTCTTCGGCAGAAACTCCTCTCCGATCACGACCTTCCGCATGTTTGCCAAATCGTAGCATAGAAGATAAGCGTTTGGATTTTATAGCACGTAGGCGATGAGTTTTCAATGGAGACCACTTATCTCGCGGATCCCCTTCCCGTACAACGCACATCGTATGCCCACGTGTTTATCGGTATCTTCCTGATAAATTACGTGTGGAACTCGTGTTTGATGGTGGTTGTGTTATGGCTGTTGGGCGTAACGATCGATCGGAAGTTTCCCATTTACACCTTCATCCTCACGATTATGGGCCTTCTTATAGATTCAATGACAATTCTACTCCTTCTGGGTTTGGGAATCGATTCAAAGTTCGGATTTCTTTTGCTTCTTCTCATTGCGGGATTGGGTTTGTTCATGGTAGCATACTATCTCACCAAACTGTTCTTCAACACGAACGGAAAATCCTCCGCTATCGTAGGACTCACCTATGCGATCGCCTCGAATCCGGTGATCGGTCTGATCGTACTGCCCTCAATCGTCGGTACGATCTAAATCGAAAGTGTAATTTATCCCCAAGGCGTACCTTCTTAATGCAAGCGTTAGATTTCGTTCTCAAACTCTTGGGATTTGCCATGGAGATAACGATCGTTTTGGCTTGGCTCTACGCGTACAGAAAAACGGGCATGAAAGGCTTCGTCTTCATAGCGCTTTCGACTGTCTTGGGCCCCTTAGGATGGCTTATCTTCTCCTTGCTTATCGTTACCACGCCCCTCAGTTTCGTAACGTTAAGATACACGATCTTACCGGCGTTTGGAATCTTATCCTTCATCGTCCTCCTATACGGAATACGCTCTCTCGTTGGTGAGATCATCGGAAACCCTTGAGAAAAGCTTTTACGTTCTTCCCCAATACCTCGCAGTTGTATCCCCCTTCAAGCACCGCATACCTCCTACCCAAGCAGTTCTCCTCCGCGTACTCCTTTATCACCTTTCCTATAGTTCTATAATCCTCGGTCTCCAAGTAGTAACCCCAGTCCATCTTGTGCTTGTCGAATCCCGCCGAAACCGCTATTATGTCGTAGTTCTCCGCCCTCAAAACCTCCTCCACGCTCTCAATGTCGTCCTTTGGCATGTGGTGATAGACGACGCTCTTGTCCGTGCAGAACACGTTCGCCGTTCCGTCGCCGAAATGCAGGTCGAAGTCTATTATGACCGCCCTCCTTATCCGTCCCTCCTTCATCAGCTTCCTAACCGAAATTGCTACGTTGTTGAAGTAGCAGAACCCCCATCCCCTATCCGGACTCGCGTGATGACCGGGAGGTCTTATCAAAGCGAACGCGGGTTCTTCGAACGCTATTTGCGAAGCCAGTATCGCACCGCCAACCGCCAGAGCGGCAATATCGTACAGCCCCTCCGCCCTGACCTCCTCAACGTAGAAGGGGGTGTGAACGAGCAGTATATCATCCATGCTCGCGGGCTCGGGCGTAACGAAATCGTATTCTCCTTCTATCTCCCTGAGTATGCACTCTAACCTTCCAGCCGAAGCGGCGGGATCGCTTGCGTAGACCTTCAGGTACTCGGGATGGAAAACTATCTTCATAATCGTATTACGTCTCCCAAGGATATATCCGTTCCCCTGAAAACCGGCCCTTCAACGCAAACCCTCAACCCGTTTTCGAGGACGCACGAGCCGCACAACCCTATACCGCATCTCATGTAATTTTCGAGCGAGAATTCGGCCTTGTGCAATACGCCTTCAGCCTTAAAAAGCTTGAACAATCCTCCGAGCATCGGCTTGGGGCCGCAGCAGTATATCCTATCGAATTTCGACAGATCGACGTCTTTTACCCTGTCCACGACGTTACCCTTGAATCCCTCCGATCCGTCATCGGTCGCAACGATTAGATTTTCGAACTCCTCCTTCCATATTAACTCCTCAGAAGTTCTGGCTCCGAAGATTACCGAAACTTCCGCTCCCCTCTCGATCAGAAAATCGTGCAGATACTTCAGCGGGGCTATGCCGATGCCCCCCGCGACTATCAAAGCTTTGTCGGAAGGTGTAAACGGCCTTCCGAACGGTCCCCTCAGCCCGACCAACTCCCCGCCCTCGAACCTTACGAGAGCCCTCGTCGTCTCCCCCACAGCTTTGACCGTAACCGAGTTTGGTGAGGAGAGGCTGAGCGGTATCTCCTCGTATCCGAAAACGTTCACCATCAGAAACTGCCCCGGGTAGGAGTGGAGTTCCCTTTCGAAGATGAGGGTGGCGATGGAATCCGTATGCCTAACTACCCTCTCCACTCTAACGCAGAACATACTCCTACGACCTCGGAAAGGTTTTTAACATCTCGTAAGCTCAATCCCATTATGATCCAAGCCATTTACGCTGATCTATGTCAGGTTTGCGGTAACGATTTTACGGTTGAGGAGGCGCTGGAAGGTGTCTGCAAAAAGAAGAACGCTAAGATGTGCAGGTACAAGTTCGATAAGCTCGTTGAAGAGTTCTTCGAGTTCTTCAGAAGGATAATCGGAGAACCCCGTTCTATTCAGCGTTTCTGGGCTAAAAGAATTCTCAGGGGCGAGAGTTTCGCAGCGGTCGCCCCGACCGGTATCGGAAAAACTTCCTTCGGATGCGCAGTCGCCCTTTTCTTCGCCTTGAGAAAGAGGAGGAGCTACATAATCCTGCCTACGACCCTTTTGGTCAAGCAGGTTGCGGAGGATCTCGAGAGGTTCTGCGAGCGGGCCAACGTGAAGGCGGGGCTCAACGACGAAGGGGACGTAAAAGTCCTATACTACCACGGCGGACTTAAGAAGGACGAGAAGGAGAGATTTTTCGAGCTTTTGGAAAAGAGGAACTTCGACATCCTCGTAACTACGTCCCAATTTCTTTCGAAGCACTTCTCGAGCCTTAAGGGTCTAACTTTCGACTTCATTTTCGTTGACGACGTCGATTCCGTGCTGAAGGCTTCCAAGAACGTGGATAGGATTCTACAGCTTTTAGGATTTTACTACGACGCTAAGGAGAGGAAGTGGAAGGGGAAGGCTAAAGGCTGTCTGATGGTATCCACCGCAACTGCGAAGAAGGGACAGAAGGTTCAGCTGTTCAGGGAACTGCTAAACTTCGACGTAGGAACTTCGACTCACGCCATAAGGAACATAGAGGACGTTGCGATAGAGGGGGAGGACATCGACGTCCTCTGCGAGATAATGAGGAGGATGGGTACAGGCGGAATAATCTACGCGAGGACGAGCGAGGAGGCTGAGAGGCTTTACGAGGTGCTGAAGGAGAGGGGATTTAAGGTCGGAATAGTTACTGCGGGGAGGAAGAAGGATTACGAACTGTTCGAAAAGGGCGAGATAGACCACCTCGTCGGAACCGCCTACTACTACGGAACCCTCGTGAGGGGTTTGGATTTGCCCGAAAGGATAAGGTTTGCGGTTTTCTTCGGGGCTCCAGTGTTCAGGGTGAGGGTGGAGGACATCGACACCGCGAGCGTGGGGATAATCAGAACCCTTGCTTTGATCTTCAGAACGCATGAAGACGTCAAGAGGTTCGTCCCCTACCTCTCCGTTCTCGACAGGCGGGAGGACATGCTGAACGAGCTCAGGGGAATTCTCAAGAGGTTGTTGGACGAGGGGAAGATAGAGGAGAAGGACATAGTCGTTCGGAAGGGAGAGATAATATTTCCGGACGTTAGAACTTACATCCAAGGTTCGGGAAGGACTTCGAGGCTGTTTGCCGGCGGAATCACCAAGGGAGCTTCTTTCCTCTTCGAGGCGGACGAGGAGATCTTGAAGGCATTCATTCAGAGGGCGAGCTACTACGACATCGAGTTCAAGAGCTTGGACGAGGTCGACTTCGATAGGCTCGTTAAGGAGATAAACGAGACGAGGGAACGATTTAAGAGGAAGGCGGAGTTCGACGCGATAAAGCCCACGCTGTTCATAGTGGAAAGCCCGACCAAAGCCAAGCAGATATCCCGGTTCTTCGGACAGCCGAGCATAAAGGTCTTCACGGATAAAGATGGCGAAGTCGAGCTCGTAGCTTACGAAGTGCCAACCGCTGAGCACGTTTTGCTCGTGACCGCGTGCATAGGGCACGTGACCGACCTTATAACCAACAGGGGATTTCACGGAGTTCTCGTGAACGGCAGATTCGTCCCCGTGTATGCATCGATAAAGCGTTGCAGGGATTGCGGTTATCAGTGGACTGAGGAGAGGGAGGAGTGCCCGAAGTGCGGTAGCAAGAACGTTGACGATTCGAAGAGGAGGATCAACGCGTTGAGAAGGCTCGCGCACGATGCGGAGAGGATAATAATCGGAACGGATCCCGATTCGGAGGGGGAGAAGATCGCTTGGGATCTGAAGAATCTGCTGGCTGGATGTGGCGAAGTTAAGAGAGCTGAGTTCCACGAGGTTACGAGGAGGGCTGTGAGCGAAGCTCTGAAAAATCTGAGGGACATAGACGAGAACCTCGTCAGGGCTCAGATCGTTAGGAGGATAGAAGATCGTTGGATTGGGTTCGTGTTAAGCCAGAAGCTCTGGAGCGTTTTCGGTGATCGTAACCTCTCAGCTGGAAGGGCGCAGACGCCGGTTTTGGGCTGGGTGATTCGGAGGTTCGAGGAGTTCAAGCAGAAGAAGAAGATAGCGATAGTGAGGGACTTGGATCTCGTTCTTGAGGTCGACGAGAAGGCGAAGACGGGGAAGACAAAGCTCGAGCTTGACATAAAGCTTTTGGAGGAGAGGGTGGAGGAGAAGACGCCCCTACCGCCCTACACAACGGACACGATGTTGAGGGACGCTAACTCCATACTCAAGATTCCCGCGAAGGATGCGATGAAATTAGCGCAAGATCTTTTCGAGTCCGGTTTAACGACTTATCATCGAACTGACTCCACACGCGTCAGCGACGTGGGATTGAGGATAGCTAAGGAGTTTTTAGGTGACGAGTTCGTTCCGAGGGAGTGGTTCATGGAAGGGGCACACGAGTGCATAAGACCGACAAGACCGATTCCGAAGGAAACGCTGCAGAGGCTTATTCAGGAAGGGGTGATTCAGGTGGAGGGGATCACTTGGAGGCATCTGGCTCTGTACGACCTTATATTCAGGCGTTTCATGGCGAGCCAGTGTAGGCCCTATCGCGTTAAGGTGGCGAGGTATCTCGTAAGATTCGACGGGAAGGAGGTTGAGGAGGAGAGGGTTCTGAGCGCTGAGGGGAAGGCGGTCGAGTTGTACAAGTGGAGCGTCTGGGTTAAGAGGGAGTTGCCCGTCGGCAAAATCGTAGTGGAGGCGGAGATAAGGACTGTTCCGAAAGCCCCTCTGTTCACGCAATCGGACATAGTTCAGCTGATGAAGGAGAGGGGGATTGGACGACCTTCCACGTATGCAACGATAGTCGACAGGCTATTCATGAGAAACTACGTTATAGAGAAGAACGGCAGAGTGATTCCGACGAGGAGGGGGATAGAGGTTTACAGATACCTTGCGAGCAACTACGGGAGCTTCGTTTCGGAGGAGAGGACGAGGCTGTTGGAGGAGAAGATGGACGCCATAGAGAGAGGAGAGCTCGATTACTACAAAGCCCTTCAGGAGCTCTACGAGGAGATAAAGCAGATTACGTAGATATAAGCTTCGCCCTCACCCTCGCGTACGCCCTTATTATGTCTCCCTTCGTTATTATTCCGAGTAGCTTGGACTTGTCCTCCCTCGGAACTACCAGAAGCCTTCCTATGTTGTGGTTGACCATCTTGGCCAACGCGGATCTTAGATCCTCGTCCGGATAAGCGACTATGAGCTCCCTCGTCATTATGTCCCTTACCTTGGTTTTAGCCCTGTCCTCCACGGGAATCCTCTCCGCGTCCTCGAACGTCACTATCCCGACGAGCCTTCCGTTTTCGAGCACGGGATATCCTATGTATCCGGTCTTCTCCACTAACCTAAGCACGTCCAAAACGGTGTGCTCGGGGGTGACCGTTATCACCCTCTCCGCCGGAACCATCGCCTCCTCAACCTTTATCTCCTCGAGCAGGTCTATGAGCATCTCACTCCTGTGCGCCGGGCTCTCGACCCTCGTAGGCACCTGCTTCGTGTAGAGCGTGTACTCTCCCGTGACCATGTAGGCTATCACGGATGCTATCATCGTCGCGGGG
>CAZQJR010000028.1:0-7266 GCA_964592825.1 uncultured archaeon
AGGGTGAGACCATGGACATCGACGAGATCTTGGAGGTGCTCGGGAACGAGAGCAGGAGAAGGATACTTTCTCTGCTCGCGAAGAAGCCCTGCTACGTCAGCGAGATCTCATATTCGCTAAAGATGGCACCAAAGGCCGTGATAGAGCACCTCGAGAAGCTTGAGAGGGCGGGGCTCGTGAAGAGCTTCGAGGAAGGGAGGAGGAGGTATTACTACATAGACAAGACGATAAGGCTCGAGATAACGATCTCCCCACACAGGTTCAGAGCGGATCTGATAGCGGAGAACAACACTCCCCTCGAGGGGGTTTTCGAAAAGCTCAACGGGATGCTGAGGTTCGACCTGAAGGCCAAGGGGATATCCGAGATAAACAGAGCCTTGGAGAGGTTCGAGGAGATTCAGAGGACTTTCTCGAAGATCCAATCCGCGATAAATTCGAAGATGAACGAGCTCTTCGAGAACATCCTCGACGAAATAGAGAGGCTGTGTTACAGCAGTTCCGAGAGGCTGGTGCTCTTGGGACTCGCCAAAGGACTTAACACCGTTCCGAAGCTTGCGGACGAGTTCGGTCTGCCCTACGGTGAGGTTGAGAGGGTGTTGTTCGATCTCGAAAGGAGGGGTTTGGTAGAGAGGGTTAAGGCGAACGGAAAGGTGGTTTGGAGGATAAGGTGAGGTGATGGGTATGGATAAGAAGGAAGCGGTATTGAGGGTGGCTGAGGCTTATTACAGGGACGTTGGGAGGAGCATAGCGAGGATAGATCCCGAGGTGATGGAGGAGTTAGGACTTCAGAGCGGTGACATCATAGAGATAATAGGAAAGGACTCAGTTCCGGCGATAGTGTGGCCCGGATATCCGGAGGACAGAGGTAAGAGGATAATAAGGATAGACGGTAGTCTGAGGAGCAACGCCGGAGTGGGCATCGATGACAAGGTGAGGATAAGGAAGGTGGAGGCCAAGCCGGCGGAGAGGCTCGTAATAGCTCCGACGGAGCCCATAAGGTTCATGGGTGGTGAAGCTTATCTTCTGAGGCTCTTGGAGGGAAGACCGGTCAAGAGGGGACAGAAGATCAGGGTGGAGGTGTTCGGACACGTTCTAACGTTCGTTATAGTATCCACCAAGCCGACGGGTGTCGTAATAGTCCACAGGAACACGAAGATAGAGTTGAAGGACAAGCCGGTTGAGGAGGTGAAGAGGAACGTTCCGAACGTCACCTACGAGGACATAGGTGGCTTGAAGAGGGAGTTGAGGCTCGTAAGGGAGATGATAGAGCTCCCGCTCAAGCATCCGGAGATATTCCAGCGCTTGGGTATCGAACCTCCCAAGGGAGTTCTGCTCTATGGCCCGCCGGGAACGGGTAAGACCCTAATAGCCAAAGCCGTAGCGAACGAGGTTGACGCCCACTTCATAAGCATAAGTGGGCCGGAGATAATGAGCAAGTATTACGGTGAATCCGAGCAGAGGCTGAGGGAGATATTCGAGGAGGCGAAGGAGAACGCACCCTCGATAATATTCATAGACGAAATCGACGCTATTGCTCCGAAGAGGGAGGAGGTTACCGGGGAAGTTGAGAGGAGGGTCGTCGCTCAGCTACTTACCCTGATGGACGGATTGGAGGCAAGGGGGGATGTCATAGTAATAGGAGCTACGAACAGACCCGACGCAGTCGACCCCGCTTTGAGGAGGCCGGGGAGGTTCGACAGGGAGATCGAGATCGGTGTGCCGGACAGGGAGGGTAGAAAGGAGATCCTGCAGATTCACACGAGAGGAATGCCGATAGAACCAGATTACAACAGGAGCGACGTCCTCAAGGTGCTTAGGCAGATGAAGGAGGAGGGCAAGAACGTCGATGAACTAATTGAGAAGGTCGAGAAGGCGGGGAGCGAAGAGGAGATCGTGAAGATACTCAAGGAAAGGGAGGACGTGTTCAACGAGGTAAGGAGCAGGCTGATAGACCTGATGCTCGAAGAGCTCGCGGATCTGACGGTTGGTTTCGTCGGAGCGGACTTGGCGGCTTTGGCCAAAGAGGCTGCGATGCACGCGTTGAGGAAGAGGATAGAGACCGGAGAGATCGACGTTGAGGCCGAGGAGATCCCGGAGGAGGTGCTCGAAAACCTCAAGGTTACGAAGGAGGACTTCTTGGAGGCTCTGAAGTTGATAGAGCCTTCTGCAATGAGGGAGGTGCTCGTTGAAGTTCCTAAGGTCACTTGGGACGATGTCGGAGGGCTCGAGAACGCCAAGCAGGAGCTCAGGGAGGCGGTGGAGTGGCCTCTCAAGTACCCAGACCTGTTCAGGGCGGCTGGTATAAAACCTCCTAAGGGTGTTCTGCTCTATGGCCCACCGGGAACGGGTAAGACCCTAATAGCCAAAGCCGTAGCGAACGAGGCGAACGCAAACTTCATAAGCGTTAAAGGGCCGGAGCTTCTCAGCAAGTGGGTGGGTGAGAGCGAGAAGCACGTCAGGGAGATGTTCAGAAAGGCGAAGCAGGTCGCTCCGTGCATATTGTTCTTCGACGAGATCGACGCCTTGGCTCCGAGGAGGGGCATGGGTGCGGACAGCCACGTCACCGAGAGGGTCGTCAGCCAGCTGTTGACGGAGTTGGACGGCATAGAGGAGCTCAAGGACGTTTTCGTCATAGCCGCGACCAACAGACCGGACATGATAGATCCCGCACTGCTGAGGCCGGGAAGGATTGAGAGGCACATCTACATACCTCCGCCCGACAAGGAGGGTAGGAAGGAGATATTCAAGATCCACCTCAGGGGCAAGCCTTTGGCCTACGACGACGAGGACGTGAAGAAGGCGGGAGAGAGGGTAGGAGTGAAGGTCGAGAGCGTCAGGGACTTGGAGAGGTTGTCCGAGGAGGAGAGGAGGAAGGTCGAATCGGCTTTGAGAGATGTGATATGCGAGTGGCTCGCCGAGCTTACGGATGGATACACCGGAGCGGACATCGAAGCGGTCTGCAGGGAGGCGGGAATGCTCGCCATAAGGGAGGTCGTTAAGCCGGGTATGAGCAAGGAGGAGGCTAAAGAGGTGGCCAAGAACGTGAGGATAACCAAGGAGCACCTCAAGAAGGCGGTCGAAAGGGTTAAGCCGAGTTTGACTAAGGATGATCTTAAGAGGTACGAGCAGATAGCCGAGACGTTCAGGAAGATGTACGCTTGAAGGAGGTGGTGTGAATGGTTTGGTGGAGGAGAAGAAGGGAGAGGGATTGGGACGACATATTCGAGGAGTTCTTCGGTAGGGAGTTCGAGATATTCGACGAGTTGATGGAGAGGATGGTCAGGGACATCGAGGAGATGTTCAAGCTCGCGGAGAGGGGTGAGGCGAAGCCGATAGTCAGGGGATTCTCGATAAGGATCGGGCCGGACGGTAAGCCGGAGATCAAGGAGTTCGGAACGAAGCCCGAGGCTCTGGTTAAGGAGGGAGTTGAAGAGAGGAAGCCGTTGATAGACGTGATAGAGACGGATGATGAGGTTCAGGTTATAGCGGAGATGCCCGGGGTCAGAAAGGAGGACATAGACCTCAACGCGACCGAGAGGTCTCTGGAGATAAAGGCCGAAGGTGAGAACAGGAGGTATCACGAGATAGTAGAACTGCCGTGCGAGGTCGTGCCGGAGTCCGCGAAGGCGAGGTACAACAACGGAGTGCTCGAGGTCGTTTTCAAGAAGAAGCATCCGGAAAAGAAGGGGAAGAAGATAAAGATAGAGTGATCAGCGCGGCGTGGTCATCATCAGGAACAGGAACAGCAGGACGAACATAACGAACATGAATATCGTAAAGTTCCTTTGCCTCTTTCTTTCTTTATCCCACTCCCGCTTGCATTCGTCGCTGCAGAAAGTCTTGTCCGGTTCTATCGCCTTACCGCAAACTATACAATGCCTGTGCGGAACTATTCCGGGCATGCGCTAAGTAGGATTCGATCGAATTTAAGCTTTATCAAAAATTGAATTATTTGGCGAACTTCTGGAGGATGGCGTCTATCTGCTCCCAGACCTCGTCTATGCTCTTCGTGCCGTCCACCCTGTAAAGTATTCCCTTCTTCTCGTAGTAATCAATCAGCGGGGCGGTGTTCTCCATGTAAACCTTGAACCTCTGCCTCACCGTCTCTTCCTTGTCGTCGTCCCTCTGGTAGAGCTCACCGCCACACTTGTCGCACTTGTTCGGCTCCTTCGGAGGGGCGTAGATCAGGTGATACACCGCACCGCACTTCTTGCACGTCCTCCTGTTCACTATCCTCTTGACGATCTCCTCCTCGGGAACGTCGATGTATATAACCGCGTCTATACTCTTGCCGAGCTCCTTGAGCATCTCGTCCAGAGCCTCCGCCTGTTTCAAAGTCCTCGGAAATCCGTCGAGCAGGAAACCCTTCTCGCAATCCGGTTGTTGCAACCTCTCCTTAACTATCCCTATGACTATTTCATCCGGAACGAGCTCTCCTCTGTCCATATACTCCTTGGCCTTCTTGCCCAACTCCGTTCCCTTGGCGACTGCTTCTCTCAAAATGTCTCCGGTGGCTATGTGTGGAATACCGTACTTCTCCACGATCCTCTTTGCCTGCGTCCCCTTACCCGCACCCGGAGGCCCCAACAGGATTATGTTCATGTTCCGAAATCTCCTAAAAAAGTTTTAAATCTTTTCATTTTTATCAAAAGAATGAACATCGCGTTCAGAGTGGAGCTCGAGAGGATATTCGCCGGTGTGACGAGGTGCGTTCTGCCCAACCACCCGTTTCCCATAGGGGATTTCATCACTCTAATTCCCGAAGCACCAGAACTCGCGAAGTCGTTGGCGGAGAGGGCTGTAAAGGGACATCCCTGCTATGAGGAGATGGAGAAACTCGGTCTTTCGGTCGTCGTTTTTCCGATTCTTTTGAGCAGAGTTCTAAAGCTAACCTTCGCTCCCGACATTCAGGTTTTCGTGTGCGATTCGGAATGGAAGGAAGAGCTTGAAAAATCGCTCGAAAGGATTAGGAGGGACGAGGAAATCGTTTTGAGGAGCGGGGATGAGAGGAGGTGGGCGAAGATCGTTAGGAGTGAGGGAAGGATTCTCGGCTATCCGAAGTGCTGTGTTGAAGGATTCGTCGGGGGCAAGTTGAGGAACGATCCCCCCGAAACCCGGTTGATAAGGAGATGCATCGAGGAGGGCGTTCTTGAGAGAATATACGAGCTCCTTAAGAATCCTTCCGAACCCGACGAGGATCTGTTCGTCTTCTTCACCTCCAACTTCTACCCCTGCGACTTGGGATGCGAAAGGGCTTTGAGGATAGGTTTAACGGTAAGGGAAAGTCTGAACGGAAGGATGAAGAAGGCCTACGATCTGAAGGTCGTTTTGAACTCCGCAAACCTTCTCATGTCCGCATACGGAACCTACAGATTTCTGAGGGTGAGGGGGGCTAAGACCGAGTTCGGAAGGGTTGTTGAGGATTTCTTCGAAAACAAGGACGTGGAATTCCTGAACGCGATCTTCGAATCCTACTCCTCCGATCCGCTTGGTTTTGAAGAGAGGTTCATCTCAGCGCATCTTGATTAGAACCATGTAGTAGAACGGTCTTATTTCGTATCTTCCGACGATCTTCCCCTTTACGACGCCTATCATCCTCTCCGACGTTACTACGTATTCGAACCCGCTGACGTTTCCGCGACTCATGAACGGGATTGGATAGTGCCTGAGATACCACGGAAGAGGCCAGTAGTCGTTCGTAGGTTCGTAAACCACCACGCTGTGATGGTGCTCGTACAGATAAATAATCCTGTGCGCGAGCTCGACCGCGGACGGTTGAACCTGTATGTATATCAGCATCTGATTGACAGCATCGTTGTAATCGACGTAGGAGAGGTAGAACGACGTGTATATCGTCGCCACTGCCAAAATGGCCAATATCGCCCTGAAGTACTTGGAGTCGAGCTTTTCCACGTAGAGCGAGCCGAAGAGAGCCATGGGGGTTACGAGGTGAACGGTGAGCCACGGAACCTTGTGGGTGAGAACGTGGTAGGCCAGTAGGGTCATGACCATCCAGTAGAACGCGAAGGCCTCGAGTCTTGTTAGTTTTCCTATCCTCCTAACGAATTCCGGAATCGATACCGCAGCGAGGAACAGGGGCATGAACTCGTATTGAACGAGGATAAGGGAGTAGTAGTAGATGGGTTTCCAGTGATCCCCGTGCCCTCCGACCATGAACCACCTCTCAACCGCTCCGACCGTTGCCCTCTCCAAACCGCTCCAATCCGTAAATCCGGCGGTGTAGAGGCTTACGTATATCGTTAGGAATATCGTGAGGGATACCAAAACCATCCTGACCTTCTTGGCATCCCACTCGGTCAACTTCCTCTTAACGTAACCCAACCCCTCCTTCCAAAGGCCGTAGAGGACGAGGAAGCTGACGAATATGAAGAGGTATACGTACGAGTTCTCCTTGGAGCAGAGCATTACGGTAAAGAAGAGCACTGCCAAATAGACGAACCTCTCCTTCCCGCTCTCCAAGTAACGGAAGTAGCTGTAAACCACCACCAAAAAGGAGCCGACGAGTATCATGTCGTTTCTGAAGTATCGGGAGTAGTAGAGGATGGAGGGGGAGAAGATCATTATGAACGTGAAGACGTACGCTCCCTTACCTATCCACCTACGGAACTCGAACGCGGTAACGATCGCTATGAGGCTGAACGCTACTGGCAACATCCTCGCGACGAAGATCGAATCGCCGAAAATGGAAAAGAGGAATGCGGTGGCGAAGTAGAGGAAGGGGCCGTGGTAGTTGGGATCGTATCTGTAAACGTGATCCTTCATTAGCACGTAACTCAGGTAAGCGTGAATGCTCTCGTCGTGATCCACTGGCCTTGCGGTTAGCATAAAGAGTCGAGTGGCTATCGCTACGACGAGGAGAACTATCAGCAGATCCCTATCCCTGATTCGCATCGAAACGTCGTGAACGTTTTCGATTTATGACACTTTTGTTGAAGCCCTAAGATACGGGTAACGTTAAGACATCGAAGTTAAGAAGATGGGAGCGTATCGGAAAAAACCGATAAGTATGGGGAAGGGTGAAGTGACTATACCGATGAGGATACCCTTGCCCCCTGAAAAATGATGAGATAGGAGCTCCGAGGTCAAAAAACTTTCTCCAAAGCCGAAATTATTCTCCACTGTTCATCTATCCTCTTTTCGATTTCCGCAATGTCCTCGTCGCTTAGATGTCTGAACCTCCTCTGCCTTTTGAGATAATCGGCCAACGGTAGTCTCTTCTCCTTATCCCTGTAAGGTTTGCTCTGG
>CAZQJR010000029.1:0-26814 GCA_964592825.1 uncultured archaeon
GCCATTCCGGTTACGAAAAGTCCCGGAAACACCTCCGAAGTTCTCTCCACGACCCCGCTCTCTCCCACCTCGGCGTGCATGTACCTCTCTCCCCTTATCTCGAGCCTCCCCGTCTTCTTCGCCACGAGCCTGCACACCACCGCATCGTGCCCGGTTGCGTCCACGACCGCCTTGGCGGAAATGGTCATCGGATCAACGTGAAGTCCGCTCAACTCCACCGCAGACCAGTTTATCACCAGCCCCCTTATCCTGTCTTCCCTTATCATTACGTCTTCCACTGTCGTTAGGTTGAACACCTTCGCCCCAGCCTTCACCGCTTTATATATCAGCGTTCCGGCGAGCTCTATCGCATCAACGACGTAGTGATTCTCGTCGAACCTTCTGTATGATATCCCGAGCTCGTCGAGAATTTCGAGGGCGGGGGTTTGAACTACGACCTCGTTGAACATCATCCCCCCGCCCCAAATTCCACCGCCCAAGCTTAGCTTCTTCTCTATCAGGACGACTTCGATCCCCGACTTCGCGAGGTAATACGCTGCCGTCAATCCTGATGGACCAGCTCCGACAATCACGACATCGCTCTCCAAGGAATCCAAGAACTTCTCAAGAAAAGAGCTCGCTATGGCCTTCGTGATCGTAATCTCATCGATCATGCTTCCTCAAACTATCCAAGAGTTAAAAACGTTTATGTCAGATCGTGAACAGCTTGTACTTCGTGTCGGGATTCTGTAGCTCGTAGATGATCCTGTTCACTATATACTTCTCGGGATGCTGCAACCCCTTAACCCTCTTGGCTATGTCCTCGAAGCTCTTGAAAGGCTCCTTCTTCCTCTCCTCTATTATCGCCCACATCGTCTTCTTCCCTATCCCCGGCAAAAGTTCTAGTTGGTGAAGTCTCGTCGTTATGGGTTCGGCCTTGTTGAAGAACTCCACGAACCTATCCTCCTGCTGTTTCACTATATGCTCCAAGACGTAGGGGAGCTCCGACTTCGCCGCGGGGGTTAGCTGGTCGTACCTCAGCCTCCTCTTTATCTTGTTGACGACGTCCCTCTCCCCCTTCCCTATGAAAAGTCTGTCCATCACGAGGGGTTGTTGCCCCCTCTTTATGCTGACCTCCAGCAACGTGAAGTACTTCTCTCCGACGACCTGAGCCAACGGCTCACGCTTGTGAATAGGTCTTTTATCATCGGGATAACCGTAAGGAAGGAAATCCAAAACGTAGGCGTAATCCTCAAGCTTTTCCTTCTCAACCCTACGCCTATTCATTGCACCACCGAACAAAAATAGGACAAAAACTATTTAATTCTTTTTCAAATTCTGTATTTGTCGATTACGTCCAAAATCTCCTGTATCTGCTCTGGAGTTAACGTGAACCTCTCCTTCGCGTATATTATCCTAACTTCGTCCGGAATTCTCGGCATTATGTCCGCCAACTTGACCGCTATGTCCTTCCTCGGAACCTGTGGTAGCTTCATCAACTCCTCCACGAGCTCCTTCGCCTTCTCCGCCGGAAGTTTCGCGAAAGTTCTTAGATGTTTCAGAGCCCTCCTCGTTTCGAACAAGAGCTCCGCCCTTTCCTGCCTTTCCTTCGTTATCCTTTCCATTACCTCCTTGGCCTCCGCGATCGTAATGAACTCTACCTCCTTGACCTCCTTGAACATCCCTCAACCTCCCTGAGGCTTGAGGTGCTCGGGTCTAACTATGAGTATCTTGAACTTGCCCCCGTCCCTTATCCTTACGAGGTACGCCCTCCCCCTCTGCCCTACCACTACACCCGTCCTACCCTGAAACCTCGGATGGGGCATTCCCTTGTGCACGGAAGGATCTATGTCGATGTGAACGGTCTGACCGACTTCGAACGTCTGCAGGGCTCTCCTTATCTTGATACCCTTCTCCCTCACCTTTTTTCTGAGCTTCCTGCCGGATTTGAATCTGAAACCGTGAGATTTCCAGCCCATCGCGGATCCCCCAACACGGGAACGTTTGAAGATATTTAAGGTTTACCTCGGCTTTCTGAATGTAAGGAAGTTACAGAGCTTGCACACGTCGAATCCCGGATAGCTCTCACCCGTCCTCGGTAGCGAAGATCCTCCGTACTTCGCCGTCCTAACGAGCAAACGCCTCACGGTCTTTTCGAACTTCTTCCAAGGTATGAAAACGTTGATCTCCCCTTGCTCGGTTTTACCGGACGTATAGCTCCCGCTGCACATCGGAGTGACGTTTATCCTTCCGTTTAGGTAGCTCCAAACGCAACCGCCGCAGACCGCTGAGTTAACGAAGATCTGGGTCGTTATGGGATGTTCGTCGTTGGCGGAGGCGTAATCGACGCATATGTGATAGCACTGAAGCACGTCGCAAACTATCTGCACGATGTCCGGTTCGAATTCGGCCTTGTGTAGGGGAGCGGTTACTATCGCTGCAGGGGGATTCGGGAGTTTCGGTTTTCCCATTACGAATCTTCTCGCCTGATCTAAGTTCTCTGCGTATTTGAGATGGGAACTTACGATCGAATCGTCCAAATCCCTCCATCCGAACACGAACTTGGCGTTGTTGCAACCCAACCCGTCCTCGGTTACGAGCAGAACCTCCCCCCTCTGCCTCGAGCACGCCATGTAGTGGCAGAAGGTGTAAGGACGGGCGCCCACCTTAAAATCCCCATCGAAATCATCGTAAAGGAACTTAACCGCAACGGGGTAGTACTTCAACTTCAGCAGATTTCTCAGGGCAAAAACGATCTCCCTCTTACCCAAACCTCTACGTAGTATCTCCTCCGCCAACCGACCGTCATCTACCTCCATCATATTAGATTTACGCATCTTTCCTTTATCTCGTCGAAGAACCTTCTCCCGTTCCTGATTATGAAATCCGCGTACTCCCTCAGCTTCTCGCTCTCCATGGCGAGCCTGCTTGAGATGAAGTAAACATTTCTCTCTCCTTCGAAGTCCTCTATCCTCCTTATTCTTATCAACCCAACCTCGCACGCCTTACACGCCGCCGTGAAAGAGGTGATCGCAACCCCCAATCCGCTGCTTACGGCGTTAATCTTTGAGAAGAAGTCGTCCACGACGTATGCGATGTTCAAGCTATCCGGATCGACGCCGCTCCTCCTCAGAGCCTTCATTGTGCTCGTCGTTATCCCGTACTCGTCGTTCAAAAATATCATCGGCTCCTTTACGACGTCCCTTATCCTTACAACGTTCTTTTTTGCCAGGGGATGGTCGTTGGGAACTATTAGAACGAGCAAGTCCTTCCCGAGTTCCGTAACGTGTATGCCGTCGTTTTTAGCTACGTCATCGCTGAGGTCGCCTACTATGGCGAAATCAACCTTCCCGTCTATTACGTCCTTCACGCACTTGTGCGCCCCCTTGAGTTCGACCTTGACGTCGAGATCGGGATACTTGGCCTTCAAAAGGGTTTTTATACTGAAAACGACGTCTATCCCTACCATCCCGGAAGCCAAGCTTATCTCCCTGTTCCTCAAATTCATTATCAACCTCTTAGTCTCCTCTATGCTTCCCAATATGTATTCGACGTTCTTCAGAACCAGCCTTCCCTCCTCCGTTAACTCTATTCCGTTTACGTCCCTTCTGAACAGCTTAACACCGTAGAACTCCTCCAAAGCCTTGATCTGAAAGCTAACTGTGCTGACGGACATGCCGAGTGCCTTCGCCGCCCTCTTCAAACTTCCGCACTCCACGACCTTCATGAAAGTCCTCATGAAATCGACTCTGACCACGACGATAGGCTAAGGAAGTCGCCTTTTAAATTTTTTCGCCCACATTTCGAACGTTTAGAGATATCAAGATATTTGGAAGAGGAACGAAGCTTGATGCCTTATCAAAATAAACTTTCACAAACAATAAAAATAGTAAGATTTATTAATTGAAAATTCTTAAGGCGGGATATGGATACTACGAGCTTGATTTTACTAACTTTAGGATCTGTGACCGTGTTGTCTTCATTGGGCGTCTTACTTTCCAAAGACAACTTCTATTCCGCCTTATACATGGCTTTGACGATGATATTCATAGCTACGACGTTTGCTGTATTCGACGTTCAACCGGCGTTCATCCTCATAGCGTTCATATTCATAGGAGCGATAGGCATAGTCACAGTTGCCCTTGCGGCTGTTTTCAGGGAAGTTCCGAGAAGCATTCCCGTGGACAAGCTTTGGATAGCGCCGACGATCGTTACGGTCGGTGCTTTGGCCTATGCGATATACAGATACGCGACGTTCAACATGAGTGCGACGCCGCCGGACATGTCGACGTTCCAATCCGAATACGCCCTCGCCGTAGCGTTTCTGATCTGTCTGATGGTTTTGTTGATGATATCGATAGTAAAGCTCGTTAGGAGGGAGGAGTTGTGTTTGAGGTAGCGGTTATACTGATAACGGCCATCGTAGTCTTGCTCGTAGCGTATCTAACGGCGATATCGAGCAGGGATCTGATAAGGCTTTTGATATCCTTGGAAATGATGTTCGGGGCCGTGTTTCTCGTCCTCATTCCCGTGTTCTCGATTCCAAAGATGGCCAACACCGCCTTCGGGGTTTTGGTAATAACGATATTCACGAGCAGTAGCGAGTTGCTCGTTCTGATAGCGTCCGTAGTTCTCATAAATAGAATAAGAAGGGACGTTTCCACAGATGTCGTTTCTTCGGGAGGTGATAGGCTGTGAACGTGATCGTTTACGCCCTGCTGGTTCCGTTCGTAGTCACGTTCATAGCGCCCTTCCTCAGGCCAAAGGCGGCTACAGTTCTTTCATTCTTATCGTTCATAGTCCCGTTCTTCGTGACCCTTTGGGCTCTTCTGACCGGTCAGAGCTTCGAGCTACCCATCATGGACTTGGGTAAACCGATAGGGGAGTTCTACCTCTTCGCGGATCCGATATCCAACGCCTTCGGCCTGACGATCTGCTTGGTTTCCGCCATGGTCGCCCTCTACTCCCTCCCCTACATGATGCACAGGTTCGAGGAGATGAGAGACGAGATAGAGGATCCCGTCAGGGAGTTCAGGAAGTACATACTCCTCTTCGACCTTTACGCGGTTTCCATGCTCTGGTTAGTTTATTCGGGAAACCTAATACTGCTTTACATATTCTTGGAGATATCCCTCCTCGCATCCTTCCTTCTAATATACAAGTACGGTTACGGGAACAGGCAGTGGGTGGCGACGCTCTACTTCGTCTGGACTCACATAGCGGGAGTGCTGACGCTGATAGGGTTCCTCCTAATAGCCTTCCAGAACTCGACCCTCGCCCTCAAGAGCATAACTACCGTGGGGTTCTTGGCTTGGCTCTTGATATTCGTCGGAATGGTCGTGAAGCTTCCCGGGCTGGGGCCACACATCTGGCTACCGTGGGCTCACGCCGAAGCACCGACCCCGGTTAGCGCCCTGCTGAGCCCCCTCACCGTCGGCCTCGCCGGATACGTTCTGCTCAGGATATACTTGGTCAGCCCGTGGTTCATACAGCACTTCAGGAACATAATAATAGCGTACGGTATAATAACGAGCCTCTACGCGGGATTCTCCGTCTTCAAGCAAACTGACTACAAGAGGTTGCTCGCCTACTCCACGGTCTCTCAGATGGGATACATGCTCATAGCCCTCTGCTTGGGTAGCTATGGGGTTTTGGGAGTGATAATCCAATACATCTCCCACGCCTTCGGTAAGTCAATACTGTTCATGACCGCCGGAGGGATAATCGCCCTCTACCACGGGCTTAGGGACGTGAACAGGATGGGCGGGTTGCACGAATACATCCCGACGATAGCCAACGCGGCGCTTATAGGGTTCATGAACCTTAGCGGAATCCTCGCCGTGGGGATGTTCGGGGAGTTCTTCATACTCAGGGGGATAGTGGACACCTACGGCCTGAACCTGAACCTCATCCTCGCCATAGTTGCGGTGTTCATAATCTCGGGATGGTACAGCTTCTACACGATGAAGAGGATATTCTACGGAACTCCGAAGGATATGGAGAGGCCGAAGATGAGCAGGTTGTTGGACGTTCCGCTGTACGTTATAGGGGTGATATCCATAGCCTTCATCTTCCCTCCGCTCGCGACCTTCTTCCTCAAGAGCCTTAAGATCGCGGTGTTGGGAGGTGTCATGCCATGATAGATATGCCCGTCCTCCTGTTCCTCCTCTTCGCCACCCCGGTTGCGTGTAGCCTGCCCATAGCGTTCGCTTGGGTTTACAGACCGGGAGCGGAATGGGCTCGAAAGCTTCCGATCCTATCGGTCTTCGGGTTGTTCGTATCGCTCTGCATAGCCCTCTACATCCTCTTCTACTTCCCCAACGGAACCTACTCCTATCCTTGGCTCCCCGACTACAACATAAACTTCGTGTTCGTTTTCGACTACCTCAGCAAGTACATGGGGGCTTTGACCGCCCTTATAGCGTTCCTCATAGGTGTTTACGGCTTAGAATACATGAAGCACGATTACAGGCTTGGATGGTATTGGTTCTTCTTTAACATGTTCACGGCGTCGATGCTTCTGGTCGTTTACAGCGACAACCTGTTCATGCTCCTCATAGGTTGGGAGGGGCTCGGTCTGGCATCTTGGGGTCTTATAGGGCATTGGTTCAGGGACGACGACGAACTCTCCTACGTCGGAATCATAGGCAGGAAGGTCGGACCGCTTAAGATGTTCTGGTCACCGAGCTTCGGCGGGTGGAGGGCTATATCGACGATAAGGTTCGGGGACATGCCGATGTTCTTCGCCATAGCGGCCATCTACGCCCTCACGGGCAACCTCAACATATCTCAGATAGACTGGGCACATCTGTTCCACCAGATAGGAACCGCGGGAACGATAATCCTCCTCATAGCCTTGCTCATGGGCCCCTTCACTAAGTCCGCCCAGCTTCCGTTCAGCGAGTGGCTGATGACCGCGATGACCGGCCCAACTACGGTGAGCGCTCTGCTTCATTCCGCAACGATGGTGGCCGCGGGAACTTACCTATTCATGAGGCTGAGCTGGTACATCCAGCCTTGGACGATCCACTCTCCCGGTCTCGAGTTCGTCTACGTCTTCGTCCTCTTCCTTGGCCTGATCTCCGCCCTCTACGGAGCGTCTGTCGCCTTGGGTTGCAGGGAGAGGAAGGTCTTGCTCGCAGCGTCGACGATGTCGAGCCTCGGACTTATGTTCGGGTGCGCCGCGGCGTCGTTCTGGCTCGGTAAGATTGCCCTATACGTTGCGTTCTGGTACCTGATCGTCCACGCGTTCGCTAAGGCCACGCTCTTCCTCGTCGCCGGTCACCTCATCCACGCCACCCACGACAGGTTCTGCTGCGGAAACTTGGAGCTCGCGGGCAAGATGAAGGTGGCGTTCCTCGCGACGATCTTCGCAACCCTCTGCCTATCCGGAGTCCCGCCGTTCACGGCCTACTGGGTCAAGGCGGCGATGGACGGTGTGATGCACCATCTGATGGAGGAAATCGGCGGAGCGCCGTTGTACCTGCTGATAATAGTGTCGGTTATATACTCCGCGTTCCTCGCCAAGTTCCTCAGCCTGAACTTTATAAAGGGTGACAAGCCGAAGCACCTTCACCTCCACGGTGAAGTTCTGATGCCCCTCGCCTACGCAGTAATGGTTTCCATGCTCGCGGTTCTGCTGTATCTGATCCTCGGAAGGGTCGAGCCGATAGCGGGGAGCTTCGTCGAGGAGGGGTTGGAGAAGACATCCTTGGCAGTTGGATTGGCTGTGGCGGCATCGTACGGTATAGCCATCGTCGTTCCTAAGCTCGAGTCACCGATAGGAAGGTTCTTGGGCGACAGGATGTACATGCCCGCCCTGAACGACTTCATAATGCCCAAGATAGGTTGGGCTATAGTGAGCGTCGTGGATTGCGGAAACAGGGCGATAGACTTCTTCTGCCACAGAGCCATACCGGAGCTAATAGCCACATACTCCCTCGGAATCAGAGCGATTCAGTCGGGACAGCTTAAGAGGTACGTTAAGATCGCTTTGGGATTCGTTATGGTCGTTATGATTGCCGTGTCGGTGCTGAGGTGGTGAACCATGATAGAGCTCGTAGTGGCCTCCCTGATTTTGATAGCGCTCGGATCCGCTCTATCCTTCAAGAACTCGAAGGCGGTATTCCTGACGAGCTTGGTGGCCTTGCTCATACTCCTCCTCGCTCCGGCCTACAGGAGCTACGTAGTACTGGTAATAGCCATAGGCGTGCTTAACCTGCTTTCGATGAGCGTAATGAGAAATCAGATTAAGGGAGTGGATTACGCCCTGACCGCTCTTATAGCCGTGGCAACCGTTTACGTCGTTTTCACCAACGATGTAGCTATGATCCTTTTGATGTTCGTCATAACTTCCATCCCCACCTACGTGCTAATCATGACGAGCGAGGGAACGGCCAAGGTGGACGTGGCGATTAAGTACATAACTTTCATGGTTCTCGCGACGGTTCTGTTCCTCGCGGGAGCGATGCTTCTCGTCTACTCCTCGAACGTCGGCTCCGACTACCTTTACGCCTTGGGATTCGTCATGCTGATAGTGGGGCTGGGAATGGAGGTCGGTTGCGCTCCCATGCACGAGTGGGTTCCGGACGTCTTCGACTCCGCCGATCCCATTCCCGCCTCCATAGTCGCGTCCATAGCCAAGATCGTTCCGTTCGTCGTCGCGTACAAGATACTCGTGATGACCTCCAACCCCGTTACCGCCAAGGTGGTTCCGTTCGTAGCTTTCGTTTCCGTGGTTTCGATGTTCGTCGGAAACATAGGTGCCCTGACGTCAACAAATCCGGCGAGGATCCTCGCTTACTCCACCGTCGCCAACATGGGATACGTTCTCGCAACCCTCGTGGCTTTGGTCAACCTGAACTGGATCTACTTGGCCTTCGCCGGTGCCCTCCTTCAGCTGATGGCCAACGCCTTCGGAAAGGTGGGATTCTTCGTTTCGATGAAGGAGAACGGGGCGTCTTCGTATCTCATGTACGCTCTGGCCTTCTCCTTCATAGGCATGCCACCCCTCATAGGCTTCTGGGGAAAGCTGTTCATACTGCTTTCCCTCGTTAAGGTTGGCTACGTTTGGCTCGCTCTGATCCTCGTGATAAACTCCGCGATGTCCGTTCCCTACTACGTCAGGCTCGCGAGGACTTTGGCCAGACCTACGGTTCCGAGCTTCATAAACGCGATAGCGTTGGTCGCGGTCGGACTCACGTGTATAACCTTCCTTCCGCCGAGCTGGTTTGTCGATCTCGCGAGAGCGATAATAGGAGGTGTGTGATATGTTCGTCGAGAACGTTATGGCCGTGCTGTTGCTTATAGCAGTTTGTTTGGCCATAGACGGCATAATGGTCTTCCTGATCAAGTTCATTCCCATGAAGAAGCCAACGCCGGTGAAGCTCGAGAGGTACGAGTCTGGACACATCCCAACGATACCTCCGAAGCACACCCTTCCGATGCAGTACTTCGGTTACGTCTTCATGTTCATGGCTTGCGAACCGATCCTTGTTCTACTCCTGCTGTTCGTGGCCAGTCCCAACGTTTTCACGATACTACTGACGATCTTGGCCTTCGTCCTTCTCACCCCCGCGTTCTACGTATCCTACAGGTATTCTCTCGACATAGCCTATAAGGCGAGGTGATGGGTATGAGCGAGGATATTAGGTTCCTGCACTCCGGCCCCCTCGCACCGATAAAGAAGTGGGGGACGAAATGGAGCCTCTGGCCAGTACACTTGGTTACCGCATGCTGTGGTGTTGAGCTTGCTCACGCTTACGCGTGCGGTTACGATGCCGAAAGAATCGGTAGCCTCAACTACGGAATATGCAGGCAGACGAACGTGATAATCGTTGAGGGAGCTATAACGAGGAAGATGGCTAAGGTTCTGAGGGTATCTTGGGAGCAGATGCCGAATCCGAAGTTCGTGATCGTGATGGGGGCATGCGGTCTTAAGGGAGGTCTCTTCTGGAACAGCTACCACATGGTCAGACCTTCGGAGGTCGTGCCCGTTGATTTCTTCGTTCCCGGTTGTCCTCCAACTCCCGAGGCGTTGATAAGGGCGATAGTTCAGCTTCAGGACAAGATAATGAGCGGTGAGGCGAAGACTTCCGCGGAGTTTAAGGAGGTGGATTTGGGAAAGCTTTTGGGAGTCGTTGAGGAAGCAAAGCCGAAGAAGCCGCCGAAGTCCCCGAAGAAGGTCGATCCCAAGCCGGAGATAGTCGTGGACAAGCCCAAGGAGGTGGAATGGGAATTCGGAAAGAAGCTCGTGGAGGAGATGCAGAAGGATTTGGCGGGGATTGCGGAGTCGATAACGATAACGGATGTCAACAGGATATGCGTCAAGGTAAGGAGGGATAACGTTCTTTCGGCTATGAGCAAGCTCTCAGCAAAATTCGATCACGTCAAGTCCGTGAACGTGATAGACGTTCCTCATGAGAACAAGTTCATAGTCGAGTTCTGGCTCGGCTGTTACTCTAACAAGGAGCTCATGCCCGTGTTGGTGAACGTGGCAACTGAAGTGCCGAGGGACGATCCGAAGGTTCCGAGCGTTGCGGGAATATTCCCATCAGCTGACTACATGGAGAGGGAGATGCACGAGCTCTTCGGAGTTTGGTTCGAAGGAAATCCGTGGATGGGAAGGAACTTCCTACTCGATCCTGACACGCCGAAGTATCCTCTCAGAAAGGATTTCAAGCTTGAAGAAGATAGATACGTTGTGGAGGGTTGATTATGGAGAAGGAGTACGCGTTGGACGTTCCGGTTCAACCGCCTCAGGAGTACAGATCCCTCTTCCTCCCCGTTCCTCCGGAATTCGTCGAGGAGGCGTATAGGAATGACGAGTTCGTAATACTCGTCGGCCCACAGCATCCCGGCAGTGGACACATGCGTCTGATAGTCAGGGTTAAGGGGGACGTGATGACGGAAGTCATCCCCGACCCCGGTTACGTTCACAGGGCTATCGAGAAGCTCGCGGAAACCAAGCTCTTCATCCAGAACATACCGCTCGTCGAGAGGCCTGCGATAATGGACTGTGCCAACATGAGTTTGGGTTACGTTAGGGCGATAGAGAAGGCCTTGGGCGTCGAAGTTCCTCCGAGGGCGAGGTACATAAGGACGATCCTCGCGGAGCTCGGGAGAATCGGAACCCACCTGTACGATGCGGGTATCTTAGCCGTCTTCATCGGGCACACTACCGGTTTCATGTGGCCTTTCGGATTGAGAGAATACATATGCGAGGCTCTTTGCAGGATAACGGGTGCGAGGGTTACCGCCTCCTTCATAATACCCGGTGGGGTCAGGAGGGACGTGGATGAGAAGACCCTGAGGTTCGTCAAAGCTGTGGTGAACACGCTCGAGGAGAAGCTGAGGAAGTTCGAAAGGATATTCGTCAAGAACCCGGCCGTGGTGATGAGGCTCAAGGATGTGGGGGTTTTGGACAAGAAGGAGGCGATAAGGTTCGGACTCGTCGGCCCCTTCCTAAGGGCTTCGGGGGTGGAGTACGATGTCAGGAAGGTGGAGCCGTACGAAGCTTACGACGAGATAGGCTTCGACATACCCGTCGCGGACGATGGGGATTCGTATTCGAGGTTCCTCGTGAGAGTCAACGAGGTTCAGCAGAGCATAAACATAATCAGGAACGCGATAAGGGACATTCCGGAGGGGCCGGTTTTAAGCGAGGACATAATAGGGAAGTTGAAGGACAAGGAGAAGGTCGGAAAGGACGTGAGGGGGTACTTCTTCAGGCTCTTCGGTAGGATGACAGTTCCCGCCGGAGAATACACGACGCTTACTGAAGCAGCGAGGGGAACTTTGCTCTACACCCTCGTTAGCGACGGGAAGTCCACCGTGCCCTACAGGCTGAGGGTGGTCACTCCGGGGTGGGCATACCTTAAGGGGTTCATGGAGGCGTGTAGGGGGGAGAGGTTGGCGGATCTTCAAGCCATATACGGTAGCTTTGGTTACTTCCCGCCAGAGGCGGACAGATGAACCTTCTTTTTTAAAACCTCCAACAGCCTCCAGCATACCAAGAGCTTGGCGACCTCTATGGCGTTCACGTAACCTTCTGGCATCTCGTACGACATCTCCGATCCGATCTCCTCCTTTAAAGTTTCGAGTAGTGAACCGAATATCTCGACGTTCATAAAACCGTCTATGTCTATGAAGCTTGAGGGCTTGGAGTAGTAGTAATCCGAGAAGAATCCTATGGCGAAGTCCCTCTCGCTCGCCCTTACGAGGGCGGAGAGGTCTATGTTTAACTTTATCGGCTCCGCCGGTATCTCCTCCTCCCTCCTGAATATCAGCCTCACCCTGTAGACATCCCTGAAGTTCTCCTCTTCGAGCAAATACGTTATCCTTTCGACGCTCCTCATGGAACTCGGCATGATCTTTATCACAACGTCCGCGTAGATCTTTTGGAAGTCTATGTATCTCTTGTAATCCGGCTCCCTCTGTATTATCTCCTCTACGACCTTCCTCCTATCGTAGCCCCTCTCCTCCACGTCCCTCCTTATCTTCCACCTCCTCTTGACGTACCTCGCCGGATCGACGAATATCTTGAAGTCGAGGTAGTTCCTGATGCCGTCGTAGAGGGTGTGAAGGCCTTCAACTATTATTATCGGCTTAGGCTCGAACTCCTCCCACGGGCCGAAAGTTCCCGTTCTGTGATCGTACGTAGGCTTTACTATCTTCTCTCCCCTCTTCAGCATGAACAGATGGGTTTCGACGAGCTTGAGGTTGTTCGCCTCGGGATGTAGGGGGGTTATGCCGAGCTTCCACCTCATCTCCCTGTCGTAAACGTGGTAGTCGTCGAGCGTTATCGTTCCCACGATGTCCTCGCCGAACAGCCTTCTTATAGCGTTTGCGAACGTCGTCTTACCGGAACCGCTGTCCCCGGCGATCCCCACTATGAAAACTCGATCCTTCAGCAGTTCTCTCATCCAAACCGATTCGATTCGTAGGGTCTTAGCGTTTACGCCGAAAATCTTTTGTTCAATGGTATCATTGCGCACACAATGAAGATCCTCATATACGGCGTTGGGGGGATGGGCGGGTTCTTCAAGGACTTCTTCTTCACGAGAGGTTACGATGTCGCCGGTTACGACGTTATAGAGGATAGGAGGGACGTCGAACTCGATCGGATAAAGGATTTCGACGTCATATTCGTATGCGTCCCCATGGATGCCGTTGAGGACGCTCTTGAGGATATAAAACGCTACGCAAATCCGAACGCTTTGCTCGTTGACATATCCTCGATAAAATCCAACGTGTTACCGCTGTTCGACGAATCCGGGTTCGACTACATGAGCATCCATCCTATGTTCGGGCCAAAGAGCGAGATAGGGCTTTCGAACATAATAGTAGTAGTGGAATCGGGAAGGGAGGAGGAGAAGGTTATACTCGACGAGTTCAGGAAGGCCGGGGCGGTGATAAGCTACCTGCCGAGGGAGAAGCACGACGAGAAGATGGCGCTAATTCAGGGAATAAGCCACTTCTCTCTTCTAGCAATGGCGAACTTCCTCGCCGACAAGATCGGGGAGGAGGATCTCGTCTACGCCTCGCCGATATTCTGCGTCCTCTACAAGCTCGTTTCGAGGATACTCAATCAGGATTGGAGGATGTACTTCCACATTCAGAAGAACGCCGAGGCGGTGAGGGACAGGTTCGTCGATAGCGTTACCAAGCTAAACGAACTTTTGAAGGACGAGAAGGAATTTCACAGGGTTTTCAAGCTTTTGAAGAGTAGGTTCAAGGATTACGAGGACAGCACGCTGATACTCGACGCCTACAAGGCGACCATGGACGTGGGGGATCTCGACCTACTCAGGGGATACATAAGGGCGGTCGATTCCCTTATACTGAGGCTGATAGAGCGTAGGGTGAACGCCGGGAGGAAGATAGCTATCCACAAGAAGGCGAGAAACGAGCCCATAGAGATCAGCGACTTGGAGGAGTTCAAGATAAGGGATCTCCTCGTCCAGACGGATCTTAACCCCCTCTACGTTCAGAACGCCTTCGAGGCCATAATAAACCTTACGAAGGAGGAGGAGTACAAGGTTCTCGGAATATGCAAGAAGCTTGCGGTTCTCGGGCCTATGGGTAGCTTCAGCGAGGAGGTTGCGTTGAGGCTCGTCGGCTCCCGCCTTCCCCTCGTTTACTGCTCCACGACCGACGAGATAATCAAGAGCGTCGACGAGGGTAGGGTGGATTACGGCTTGGTTCCCATTGAGAACTCCGTAAACGGAACGGTTCTTCCAGTTTTAGACGCCTTGCTCAGCCACGACGTCGAGGTTTTCGGTGAGACGAAACTCGAGGTCATCCACTGCCTCGTCGCGAAGAGGAGGATCCCGCTCAGGGAAATAAGAACGGTTTACTCCCATCCCCAAGCCATAGCCCAGTGCATGGGGTTCATAAACAACTACCTCCCCCACGCCGAGGTCAGATACACTTCGAGCACGTCCGATGCGATAGAGCTTTTGGACGATTACTCCGCAGCGATAGTTTCTGAAAACGCGGCGAGGTTGCACAAGCTGTTCATCCTGAGGAAGGGAATTCAGGATATTGGAAGGAATGTGACGAGGTTCTACCTCATAAGGAAGAGGGGAAGGGGGGAGAGGAGGGGAAAGGTCACCTCACTATTCTTCGGCGTCGAGGACAGACCCGGCGCGCTTAAGGATGTGCTCGAGGTGTTTTACAGGAAGGGTATAAACCTCAGAAAGCTCGAATCCCGCCCCGCAAGAACCGGTTTGGGGGATTACATCTTCTTCGTCGAGGTGGAGAAGGATTTGAACGAGGACGAGCTTACCGAGCTCAGGGACGTTACGACGTTCTACAAGATAGTCGGAGTTTTCGATGAGGTGGAGAAGCTCGATGTGTGGAGTGAAGAAAAAGTTTAAATTTGGGAGGTCGTGGTCTGAAAGATATGGTGGTGAAGCTCATAAGGTGCCCGTATTGCGGTGAGGAGATAGAGCTCAGCGACCTCTACGAGGGCATGGAGGTTCAGTGTAAACTCTGTGGGGCAGTCATGATATACCAGAACGGCAAGTTCCTGCACTTGGATACCAACGAGGAATACGAGCTTGAAGAGCTCGAGGAGGAGATGGAGGAGGAAGAGGAGATAGAGGAATTCGAGGAGGAGGAAGAGGATTACTACTTCGAGGAGGACGAATATTAATATAAATGAAATTATCGAAATTATCTTGATATTTAATATAGAATTTTATTACTAAAATTCTATATTGTAGTAATTGTAGTAAAAATTATTAAATCTCTGCCTAGTTTTTATGCGGATGATCGATGAAGTCTTTAGGATCATCGAAAGTCACCATAGATTTATCGAGAATGCTATACCTCTGATAGCGAGCGAAAATGTGACTAGTAGAGCTGTTAGAATTTGTCATACGAGTGACTTTGGACACAGGTACGCCATCGGCGACATTGGTGAAAGAATTTATCGGGGTTGTGAGTTTATAGATAGGATAGAGGATTTGGCTGTTAAGCTTACAAAGGAACTGTTTAAAGCCGAGCACGTGAACGTTCGTCCAATTTCTGGAACACTTGCAAACTTGGCAGTTTACTTTGCTTTAACTAGATGTAAGGATAGAATACTTGCATTACCAGAAAACTGTGGAGGACATACGTCCCATGATTTTACGGCAAGGATCAGAGAGCTTAAGGTAGTGTATCTTCCGTTCGACAGCGATAGATTTAACATCGATGTAGATTCTGCAAGAAAGAAGATTATCGAGAAAAGGCCAAAACTTATAATATTGGGAGCGAGTTTATTTTTGTTTCCGCATCCGGTTGAGGAGATTGTGGAGATTGCGCGGGAAGTTAACGCTAAGGTTGTTTACGATGCGAGTCACGTTTTGGGGCTTATAGCCGGAAAGCAGTTCCAAGATCCAATTAAAGAGGGCGCAGACGTAGTTACAGCTTCCACCCGTAAAACATTCCCAGGCCCCCAAAGAGCTATAATACTGTGTAAAAAAGATCTGGCTAAAGCTATAGATCAAGCGGTGATGCCTGGTGTGGTAAGCAACCATCACATCCACAGTTTAGCTGGCTACGTAGTAGCATGCCTAGAAATGATGGAGTTCGGAGAGGCTTACGCAAAGCAGATAGTTAAAAACGCTAAGAGATTGGCCGAAAGACTTTACAATTTGGGATTTGATGTCCTCTGTCCAGATTTAGGATTTACGGAATCACATCAGATCGCTGTGGATGTTTCCAAATTGGGTGGCGGTGATAAAGTTGCAAAGATCCTTGAGAGGGCAGGAATACTCACGAACAAAACCCTCTTACCTTGGGACGCCGACAGACCCTCTGGAATAAGGATAGGTGTGCAAGAGGTTACAAGGCTTGGAATGAAGGAGGATGAGATGGATACCATTGCAGAATTTATATTTAAGGCCATTGAAGATCCTGAAAAGGTTAAAAGAGAGGTGTCAGAGTTTAAGCGAGAATTTAGGACAGTAAAATTTGCTTTTGAGGAAAGTCCAGCTTATGAGGTGATCTATCAATGATAGCAACTGTGGTTGGGAGCTACCCGCGTCCGAAGTGGTTTAGAGAATACCTCAAGCGTATCGAAGGACTGCAGAAGGATTTGGATGTAGAGATCGATGCGGAGATCCTGAGAAAGGCCATTGCTGAAGTTATAGAAAAGCAGAGAGAAGCTGGGATTGATCTTATGACGGATGGACAGCTTGTATGGCATGATTTCTTGGCAACCCTCGCAACGAGAATCGAAGGGTTCACAATGGATGGTTTAATCAGATACTTCGATAACAACCTATACTACAGAAGACCAATCGTAAAAGATAGACTGAGAAGAAGGGGGGAGATCTTATGGGACTTTAAGCTTGCACTTGAGATTGAAAGTAACCTTAAGCCCGTTCTTTCATGCTTCACACTTGCAAAGCTATCAAAAAACGAATACTATTCGAATTTCGAGGAACTTCTTTGGGATCTGGGGGAGATCGTAAAGGAAGAGATTAAAGGTCTTAACGTTGAGTTCGTTCAATTCGACGAGCCCGCTCTACTTTTCGCGAGCAGGAATGAAATAGAAATTGCAAGGGATGTCTTTAGAGAGATCTGCAAAGTTAATGCGAAGACAATTCTGATGACATACTTCAGCTCAGCCGAAAACGTATTTCCCGAAGTTTTAGACTTCAGTTTCGACATCTTTGGCCTTGATTTCGTCGAAGGATTCGATGTAAACTTAAAGCTCGCTAAGGAGTATGACTTGGAAAGTATAAACGTTGGGATAGTGGATGCGAGAAACACAAAGATGGAAGATCTGAAAGATCTAAAGGCCAAGCTTGAAAGGATCTTAGAGTTCGCCAAAGATGTTTACATATCCCCAAACGCTGGATTGGAATTCCTACCGGAAGATAAGGCTTTTGAGAAGATGAGGTTGGTTTCAAAGCTTAAGGAGGTGTTTGAATGAAGACCACGGTTGTTGGAAGTTATCCAAAGCCGAAGTGGTTGTTAAGAATGATAAAACTGCACAACGAAGGCAGGAGCGATGACAAGGTTATGAACGAAGCCTACGAGGATGCCGTTAGAGCAGTTGTCAAGGATCATGAAGTTGCCGGAGTTGACATAATCTGGGATGGTGAGATGAGAAGGGATGAGATGACATCGTACTTTGCGAGGAAGATTGACGGTTTCGTCATCTACGGTGAAGTTAGAGTCTGGGGAAACGTTTACTACCCAAAGCCTGCGATAGTTGACGAGTTGAGATATAGAGAACCTTTGGTAGTTCACGAGTTTGAGTTCTTAAGGAGTATCACGGATAAGGAAATAAAAGTTCCGATCACGGGAGCCTACACGATTGTGGACTGGAGCTTTAACGAGTTCTATAAGACTAAGGAGGAAGCTGTCTACGCTTTGGCTGAAGTCATAAATCGGGAGTTGAGGAATTTAGTGAAAGCTGGTGCAGACTACATCCAACTCGATGAGCCAGCCATCTCAACTCGTCCAGAGGAACTTGAGATCGCTAAGAATGCTGTTGAGATCATGACAGAGGGTGTAAACGCATACGTTGGAATGCACGTGTGCTATGGGAATTATTCTAAGATTTTTCCCGATATCCTCGACTTTAAAGTCGATCAGCTCGACTTCGAATTTGCAAACAGAAACTTCGAAGACCTCAAGCTTTTGAAAGAATACGATTTCGATAAGGATCTTGGTTTTGGTTGCATGGATGTCCACACGAGGAGAATAGAAAGTGTTGATGAAGTTAGGAGAGCAATAGAGATGGCTTTGGAAGTCGTTGATCCTAAAAGGTTGTATATCGATCCTGATTGTGGGTTAAAACTTTTACCGAGAGATGTTGCGTTTAAAAAGCTTGAGGTTATGGTTAAGGCCAAGAATGCTGTTGAACTTGAATTTGGATTAACTTAGCAACCGTTTTAAATCCATAAATGTGAGATGTGATTATGAAGAAGGTTCTTCTAATCGTTGTTGATGGCATTTCCGACAGGGGAACAAAAACTCCTCTCAGTTCTGCAAAAAAGCCAAATATGGACAAATTAGCTGAGATGGGTATAAACGGAATAATGGATCCCATAGCTCCCGGAATAAGACCGGGAAGCGATACCGGGCACCTCTCCCTTCTCGGCTACGACCCCTACAAGTACTACACGGGCAGAGGGCCGATAGAAGCCGCTGGGGCAGGGATAGAGGTTAGGCCGGGGGACATAGCCTTCAGGGTGAACTTCGGGACTGTGGAAGGAGAAGGTAGCGTTTTCGATAAAGTAGTAGTTGACAGGAGGGCGGGGAGGATAAGCGAAACTGACGAGCTCGTCAAAGCTATCAACGAAGGAATCGATTTGAGCGAGTATGGGGTTGAGTTCATATTCAGGAGGGGGAGCGGGCACAGGGGCGCTTTGGTTCTAAGGGGAGAGGGGCTTTCAGACAAGATAAGCGACACGGATCCGCACAGGGTGGGGGAGAAGGTGAAGAGGTGCGTTCCGCTTGAGGATAGCGAGGAGGCGAGGAGGACTGCGGAGATAGTCAACTACTTCATGGAGAGGGCGCACGAGATTCTGGACAGGCATCCGCTAAACGAAGAGAGGGCTAAGAAGGGGTTGCCAAAAGCGAACGTCCTGTTGCTTAGGGGTGTTGGGAAGGTTCCGCACGTTCCGTCCTTCGAAAGCAGGTACGGTATGAGGTTGGCGGTGGTTGCGGGAACTACCCTTATAAAGGGGATCGGGAGGATACTCGGTGGGGACGTGATAGAGGTCGAGGGGGCGACGGGGAACAGATACACCAACGTCAGGGGGAAGGTGGAGGCGGCTTTGAAGGCCTTGGAAACGCACGACTTCGTTCTTTTGCACTTCAAAGCTACGGACGAGTTGGGACACGACGGCGATTTTGAAGGAAAGAGGGAGTTCATAGAGAAGCTCGACAGCCACTTCGAACCTTTGCTCAGCTTGGACTTCTCGAAAGTCTGCTTGATCCTAACAGCTGATCACTCGACACCAGTTACCGCGAAGGAGCATACGGGGGATCCCGTCCCGATCGTCATAGTTCACGAGGGGGTTAGGGTGGATGAGGTCGAGGAGTTCTCGGAGTTCGAAGCTTATAAGGGAGGGCTGTGTAGGATAAGGGGTTTGGATCTGATGAATATCGTAACGGATTTAATCGATAGGGCGGAGAAGTTCGGGGCTTAGTATGCTCGAGAGGTTGGTCATACCCCCGAATACGAGGTTCGAGGAGAGGACTCTCGTAGTTGAAGGGGACGCTCTTATAGGTGCGAACAGCGAGATAGGTTACGGGATAATAGCGAGGAAGGTAATCGTCGGCGAGAGAGCCAAGATAGAGGGAGACGTGTTTGGGAGGGAGGAGGTAAGGCTCGGGGCTTGGTGCAACGTTAAGGGAAACGTGATAAGCAAGGGCGACGCCTACGTCGGGGAGTTCACGAACATAGAGGGAAGATTGACGGTTTTCGGAGATCTTGAGATAGGTAGGAACGTTAGGATAAAGAACGGTTTCGAGGCGAGAGGGCTGATAACAATTCAGGATCCGATGCCGATGATCGTGTTCATCTTTCTCTACATCCTCGAACTTCTGAGGCTCGGAAGACTTGAGGAGGCGGAGAGGATCTTCGAAGAGGAGTTCGAATCCCCCTTGGAGGTTCCGGAGAACACGATCATGAACATCGACACCATAAAGACGGACTCCGACGTTACGATAACGGGTAGCAGGGTTTTGGGGAACGTTAGGGCGGGAGACGTGGTCGTCGAGAACGCCGAACTCTACGGGAGCCTGAAGGGAAACGTGCTCGTCGTGAATTCGAGCAGGATACACGGGACTGTGGAGGGAAAGGAGGTCTACCTCATCAACCGTAGCATCGTTCTTGGGCACGTAGATGCGGAGAGGGTTTACATGGAGGAGGGGTGCGTCGTGGAGGGATCGATAATAGGGAGAAGGGGGGTTTGGATAAAGCCAAAGGTCGAGCCATCTAAGGAGGTCGTTCAGATCGAAAAGTAGTCCTTGACCTCATCGAATACTTCGCCCAAAACTTTTTTCAGATCCTCCAAGCTTTTGTAGGGTCTGTTCGCAACTATCTTCCCGGCCAAGACCTTCCCTATTCCGGGGATGGCCTCGAGTTGATACAGCTTCGCGGTGTTCGGGTTCAGGATGGGGACGGCGGTTATCGATCTCCTTCCGTAATCGACGACCCTCGCGTCCAAGTACGTGTTCCTCTCGAACTCCCCCACCACCCCGACGAGCAGCGGATACGTCGCCAACTGCCTCGCGAAAGTGATCTTTCCCCTCCTCACCTCGCACCTCAAGTCCGTCAGCCTCCTTCCGATCGGTACGATCTTCTTCAACATTACGTTGTCCACGTTCCTCCTAACCCTCTCCTTGAATATCCTGAAGTATCTCTTGTGCCTGACGACGTTCCTTATCCCTATCCTCTCCATCGGCGTTCCCCTGAACACCTTCACCTGCCTTATGTTTATCCTCCTCACGAGCAGATTCCTTTCGAGCAGAAGTTCGAGAAACTCGTAGTTTTTCTCGAATGTCTCCTTCGTCTCTCCGATCAGACCTACAACGAAGTTTATTCCGGGTAGGAAGTAGGGAAGTCCGTTGTGACCTACGAACCTCCCGTAACGGTTTACGAGCTCTACTGCAAATAGAACCTCGTCGGGAGTCGCGCAGAGACTGTTCTTTCTCACCACCTTCTCGTCAGCGCTCTCCAAACCCATAGCCGCTACGTTTCCCGGAGTCTGGTATATCGTTACGATCTTCACTATCTCCCTCGACTCCTCCGGATGCGTGGCCAAGGTCTTGGGGTTGACGTTGTCCAAGTGGAGGGTTCTAATTCGGGGGCACTCCCTCCATATCGCCCTGTGAAAGTTCTTCATGAACTCGGGATCGGGCTTTGGAACGTCGTAACTGAAATCCGCCATGTACGTGAAGAAATCCGTCTGATTTCCGAGCCTGAAGCATCTTACCCCCTGCGCGTAGAGGGCTTTGATCTCCTCCAAAACCGCTTTGGGATCCCTCATCGAAGGCTCTCCGTGAATTCTCTCGATGCAGAAAGAACATTTGCGCCAGTAACAGCCCCTGTAAGTTTCGATCTCGCAGACGATGTGGGGGTAGTCGGGGTGTTGCCTAACGACCTCCGCCCCCAGTATTGCGAAACGATTCACGAAGTTCCTTCCCCTCTCCTCAAGCCTTTCGAGCCTGTCCTTCCTTCCTACGAACTCGCAGAGGAATTTGAAGAGTTCCCTTTCGAAGGGAAATTTCATTACGTTCATCTCCTCCCTATCCTTCTCATCGAGCTCCAACGCTATCGGCCCGACCACGACCTTCCTGAACGGAAGATCCCTGAGCTCATCCAAAGACAACGGCACACCGCCCAAGTACTTCCCCGGAACTGCTATTCCCGCTATGACTACGACGAGATCGTATCCTTCGAGCTCCCTCCACAACACGTAGTTTCTCCTCAACTCGTCTACGGTTACGTATTTAGCATTCAAGCCCAAGTCCTTCAGCATTCCGTAAACGTAACGTGGATAGGGGGATACGTACGGAGGAACGCCCAGGCAGGAAGGTTCGTCCACGTATCCGTCCAGCACGCATACCCTCATCCGTCCAACACAAAGGCTTAATAGTAATTTGAACGTTGCTCGGAAGGAATGAGGACGGGCATAGTCTATCATCCTAAATACCTCGAGCACGAACAAACCCCCACCCATCCCGAGAGGAGGGAGAGGTTGGCGTACACGATGGATCAGCTGATTGAGGAGGGTATATTCGACAGGGTGAAGCTAATCGATCCCTCTCCCGCGAGCTTGGAGGACGTTTTGGCCGTTCACACCGAAGAATACGTGGAGTTCCTCAGGCGCTACAGCAAGATAGGGGGAATGATAGACTGGGACACGAACATACCCGTCGGAGTTTTCGAGAGGGCTTTGCTCGCCGCGGGCGGAGCTATAACGGCGGCGAGGGCTGTGGTGGATGGAGAAGTTGACAACGCCTTCGCGATGGTTCGACCTCCGGGGCATCATGCGAAGCCGTACATCGGTGCCGGTTTTTGCTATCTCAACAACATGGCGATAATGGTGAGGTGGTTGCAGAGGAGGGGTTTCGATAGGATCCTGATTTTGGACTGGGACGCGCATCACGGGGACGGAACTCAGGAGATATTTTACGAGGACGACGGCGTCCTCTTCATATCCTTGCATCAGATGCCCCTTTATCCCGGCACGGGTTATCCCGATGAGGTGGGGAGGGGGAGGGGTGAGGGATACACCATAAACGTCCCGCTTCCGCCGGGGACGGGAGATGAGGAGTATCTTATGGTGTTCGAGGAGATAATAGAGCCCGTTGCTAAGGAATTTCGGCCCGAGTTCATAGCGATCTCCGCGGGACAGGACAATCACTACACCGATCCCCTCACGGGCTTAGCTTTGACCGCTAAGGGCTACGCTGAGATGATGAGAAGGGCGGTGGAGCTTTCGAAGGAGCTTTGCGGGGGCAGGTTGGTTGCAATTTTGGAGGGCGGTTACAGCGTCGAGGCCGCGTTGCCCTACACGAATCTCGGCATAATAGCGGCGATGGCGGGCTTGGATCTGAGCTACATAAGGGAGCCCGAGATTTATCTTGGGGAGCTAAGGTGGAGGAAGAAGGACGTTAGGGACAAGGTTAAGAAGAACTTGGAAACCGTGAAGAGAATACACTCGAGGTATTGGAATTGTTTAAGAGATAGCTGACATCCTCCCGCACTAAAGTGTGAGTGGGGAGGTTAGCAGTCTTCTGAGATTGAGGACTGCGTGCGGGTTTGAATTCATCCCCGCTCTGAAGAGCGAGGCCTTCTTAAGCATGATTTGGAATTTGCAGATAAGCATAGAATTAAAGTAAATGGCTCGAAAGTTCAAGGAACCAAAACTTTGACCATTCCAGTCGTTTATAAGAGCAAAGTTGTCAAAGAAGACTCGGTGGTTATGATACGATACATTGGCTACATCTATGATTGGATCGTTGATAGAATTATATCCTTGACATAATCTAAATCTTTAGTATAAATATTTATAGAAGTTAAATTTATCAAGTATTAAATCAAATGTAAGTTATAATATTCAAAGACAGAACTCATGCGGGAAGATTTTTAGCCGATCAGATTCCATTTAAATTCGACGTCGTTGCAGTCATTCCGAGAGGAGTTTTGGTTGGTGTAGAGATCGCAAAAAAGTATGGTAAGCCTGTTTATGTCGTTGGGGTCAGGAAGATCCCCATCCCTCGGGAGCCCGAAGCCGGGTTTGGAGCTGTAGCGGAGGATGGCTCGAACTATCTGAACGAAGATATGCTTCCTCATTTAAACCTGGATTAGGATATCATAGCGAAGCTTGCCGAAGAGGTTAGAAGGAAGGTTGAAAGGAGAGTCAGACTTTACAGGATCAAGGAAATCGATCTGAATGGGAAAGATGTTCTGCTCGTCGATGATGGATTTGCCACGGGCTATACAGCAATCGCTGGAATCATGATGCTCAGAAAGAAAGGTGCAAAAAGAATTTATGCCGTAGCACCTTGCGCACCACTCGATACCGTTCTTCTGCTAAGGAAGTATGCTGAAGATGTTTTTGTCTTAAACATTCAGAAGTTTGGAGCTTTTGCAGTTGCAAGTTACTATCAGGATTTTAGAGATCCAAGCGATGAGGAGGTCTTGAAAGCTTTAAAAGAAGTGGATCCCTAAACAGCGGAATAAATAAATACGGTAACACAAATCTGTTTTGGATGTTAAAAGAGATTGCTAAGGATATTAAAAGTCTAATCGATCCGGTAATTTGGATTACGGAAGGAAGATTTACGAGCAATGAGTTAAGGCTATTTGATGATGCAAGGCAACTCTACGAACTCCAGTTAGCCAAGTTGGAGTTTCTGAGATTCGGTGACGATCTAAAGGAATTCGTAAGGAGAACCTCCTATTTCGAGGAGATCCTTGGAAAGAAGAGCTGGCACTACTTCATAAGTGGAGTTAAGGGGAAGGGACAGATCGGACACACGAACCAATACATGACGCACTGGTTTTATCCCTACAAGGGAAAGTTTCACGGGCAGATGATCAAGGCTTTAATAAACTTCATTGAGGCTAAAGAAGGTGATCTGATTTTAGATCCTTACTTAGGCTCTGGCACGACTTTGATAGAGTCCTCCCTTTTAGGTATCGACGGCTATGGTGTCGAGATAAACCCCGCCTTAGCCATAGTCTCCCAGATCAAGCTGGACTCGTTAAAGATAAACTACGAAGAGATTTCAACCGAAATCGATTTCTCAAAAGTTTATAAGGTCTTCGAATACTTCTCAAGCCTCAAGATTCCAAAGAACTCGATTAAGCCAACCGTCGAGGATTGCCTGACCGCTAAAGAGCTCTTGGAGATACTTTGGGAGAGTTTCTTTCCTTCCTCCTTCCTTCACGACCTACCCTTCGAATGGCGTAATTTCCTACTTCTAATCTATCTTCATGCCCTCTCGGATTACACTTACCTTTCCGGAACGAAGAAGGGGAAATCGTTCCAACAGTTCTTTTTCGACAACTTCAAGGAATACATGAAAACGATCGAAGGCTGTTGGAACGTCATGAACCAACTTGGAATCAAATTGGGCGATTACGAGATAGTCATAGGATCCGCGCTGGATGTAAAACTTAAGGATGAGAGTGTTAAGGGAATCGTTACATCTCCACCTTACAGCATAGCCCTCGATTACATAAAGAACGACGAGCATCTTCTTAACTACTTGGGCGTCGACATCGGGGAGCTAAGGAACCACATGATCGGGTTGAAGGGAAAGGGTAAGGAGAGGCTTGTGCTTTACGAGCGAGACCTTAAGAAGAGCATAGAGGAGATGTTCAGAGTTCTCGAGCCGAACGGTTGGGCGATAATAGTTTTGGGAGATATAAGCATAGACGGTAGTAGGACGAACTTCAACCGTAAGATAATCGGATGGAGCAAGGACATCGGCTTTGAAGACGCTTGGCAGTTGGAGAGAGCCATATTAGGAGGATTTGCGAAGTTGAGGTTCGAATACCTGATATTCCTTCAGAAGTGAGACAATGGATAAGGGAACAAGGAAAAGGATATGGGACTATTTGGAGGGATTTATGCAAGGCTTAGTGAACAAATACGATCCAGATGTAGTTAAGAACGAGGTCTTGAAAAAAGAGTTCTTCAGCGAGAAGAAGGGAGAGTACAAGCCGTTTCACATGGCTCTGATTCCAGAGGAGTTTCTGAGAATTCAATCTTTCTTCAGATCTTTTTCTACATCTCTTGGGCAAGGCGTCTTCGAATACATAGCGAAGATAATTGCCGAAGACAGCAGTCTGTGGGATGATGTTAAGAGAAACGCAAGGTTTGTTGCTACGGCATCTCCAAACGTTCAGTCATTCGTTGACGATTACCTTGAAAAGTTAGAGCGGAAGGTCGTCAAGCCGAGCACGAATGTAGAGATCCCGGAGCCGGAAAACGATGCCAAGAAGGAGATTGTCGTTGATCTCTATCTTAGGAAGGATGATAAAGATTACTTTTTGGAGATAAAATCACCGAAACCGAATAAGGATCAAACTCGTAGAACTAAGGAGAAGTTTCTGTATCTTAGGGCAAGTCCTTGGTTCAACGCTATAACGTTCTACGCTTTTCCTTACAACCCATTCGGTGAAAGTAAGGAAAATTACAGGTGGAGCTTTACGAAGATGTTCTTTAGCATGGATGAGCTTTTAATTGGGCAGGAATTCTGGGATTTTTTGGGTGGGACGGGGACATACTTGGAATTGCTCGAACTGTTCAGGGAATTCGGTAAAAAGAGAGGTAGAGAGATCGTTAGAAAAATATTCAGATCTTACCCTTGAGCAACTCCGCCCCCCGCTCCACGACTATCTTCGTGGGCGTCGGCAACTTCTGACCCGCCCTCTTAAGAGCCTCCTTCGCGAAGTCGAAGTGCTCTGGCTTGACCCAGAGGCTGAGTATCTTGGTTCCCGGGAATACCCTCGCCGCCCTCCCAACCGGCTTCCCGAAAGCCCTCCTCATACCCTGCGAAATTCTGTCAGCTCCGGCACCAACGGCCATCTTGTGCTCTCTAAGCACGTGGTGGGGGTAGATCCTAATCTTGAGCTTGAAGCTACTGCTTCCGGCCATCTTCGCCATGTACTTCCCGGCGGCGAGCCTCGCTGCTTCGAGCGCGATGTCCCTTATCTGAACGGCCTCCTCCGCAACCAGCGTGACCATGACCGGGAACGTTGCGGATCTGTTTCCCATCTCGAACTGCCTTATCCTGATTCCCGGAACTCCGTCTATGTACTCCACCCTCGTGTAAGGCCTTTCGAGCCTCCTCCACATCCTC
>CAZQJR010000030.1:0-4326 GCA_964592825.1 uncultured archaeon
GATAAGCTCGATTCTCGACGGAATAGACGGGGAGATAGCGAGGGCGTCGATGAGGACTACGAGATTCGGGGGGTGGCTCGACTCCGTTCTCGACAGGTACGTGGACTTCCTCTTCCTCCTCTGCCTCGCCGTAGTGTCGGGCTTGGACGTTCTGGGATGGGCGATAGCCTGTACGGCGATGTTCGGATCATTCATGGTAAGCTACACGACGGAAAGGTACAAGGGAGCGTTCTTCAGCGATTTCTACGAGGATTTCGAATTCCGTTTTCCGGGTAAGAGGGACGAAAGGATATTCCTGACCATGCTGTTCTGCCTGATAGGTTGGACCTTCCAACTCTTCTTGCTCCTCGCCGTCCTTACGAATCTTAGGGTTATCGCTACTATCTACGCAGTTGCTAAGTATAGGAGAAACGATTGAATACCCCGAGGGGGGATGGGTTTTCGATGTTCAAGAGGATAGAGGCGGGGAGCTACTACAGCTACCTGAGCGAGGGTTGTAGGCTGTGCAGGAGGGGTGCGAAGCTCGTGCTGTTCGTAACCGGACTGTGTCCCAACTCGTGCTTCTACTGTCCGATATCCGAGGAGAAGAGGGGAAGGGACGTCGTGTTCGCGAACGAGAGGGAGGTTAAGAGCTTGGAGGACGTGAGGGAGGAGGCTGAGCTCATGGACGCGTTGGGAATCGCGATAACAGGAGGAGAGCCCTTGGTAAAGCTTGAAAGGGTTCTTGAATACCTCAAAGCCTTCAGGGATCTTCACTCCCACCTATACACGAGCGTTCCGGCTAAGGAGAACGTCATCAGGAAGCTTGCCGACGCGGGGTTGGATGAGATCAGATTCCATCCGGTGGAGCTCAGGGGTGTGAGGAGGTTCGACGAGGCGGTGAGGGTGGCTAAGGGGTTGGGGATGGAAGTTGGGTTGGAAATTCCGGCTCTCGGATTCAGTGAAGAAGTCGCGGAGTTCGTTAACGAGCACGGGATATTTCTGAACGTGAACGAGTTGGAGTTCTCCTCGACGAACTACGAGGAGTTGAGGAGGAGGGGTTACGAGCCGAACGAACATTACGGTGCGAGGGGTAGCGATGATGTGGCGAGGGAGTACGCAAAGGTCGTCGAGAAGTTCCACTACTGCACCGCGAGGTTCAAGGATAGGGCTCAGATGAGGAGGAGGTTCATAAGGATGGCGATGAACCATCCCGAGTTCTACGAGATAACGAGGGAAGGAACGCTCGTTTGCGGTTTCATAGAGGGAGATCTGGAGAAGGCGAAGAGGTTCCTCAAAGCTCACGGTCAGGATTTCGTGGAGGTGGAAGGAGGGATAGAAACTTCCCCCGAATTCGTCGAGAGGTGGGGTGAAGCTTTAAAAGCCGAAGGCCTTAGAGTGAGTATTATAGAGAGGTATCCGACCTCCAAGAGGATAGTAGTGGAGGTCATTCCCCTGTGAGGTGTTCATGTGAAAAGGGAGGAGATAGAGGCGAGGCTTAGGAAGTATCTCGAAAGGGATAGGAGAGGAGTGAGGAAGGAGTTACTCAGGTTGCTCCTAAACGGAAAGAAGTACACTACGCTCGAGATATACGAGGAATTGAGGAGGAGGGGTTACGACCTCAACGCCAGAGGCGTTTCGGCGATGGTCGGATTGATGAGCGCCCGGTTGGGGATACTCAAGATGGAGCTTGGGGAGAAGAACAGGTACTTCCTCAAGCCCGAATATCTCGATCTCGTTAAGTCGATTTTGGAGGAATTCGATCGGGTATGTTGAGCAGGATAGTTTACAAGATCTACGAACTCCGGCTTTTAAAGGAGGTGAAGGCAAGGCCCCTTCCCAATCACGTAGCGATCATAATGGACGGTAACAGGAGGTTCGCGAGGAGGAGAGGGTTACCCCCACATCTGGGGCACGTTTTCGGGAGCAGAAAGGCCGAACAGGTTTTGGAGTGGTGCTTGGAGCTCGGCATAAGGAATCTAACGACCTACGCGTTCTCAACCGAGAACTTTAAGAGGGGAGAGGAGGAGAAGAGGCACATATTCGGGCTGATAGAGGACAGGCTGAGGAAGCTCGCGAACGACAGGAGGATTCACAGGAACAGGGTTAGGGTGAGGGTAATCGGGAAGAAGGAGCTTCTCCCGGAGAACGTGCTTAACGCAGTCGAGCTCGTGGAGGAGAGGACGAAGGGTTACGACAGGTTCAGGTTGAACATAGCCATAGCCTACGGGGGTAGGCAGGAGCTCTTGGACGCGGTGAGGGAGATACTCAGGAAGGTCAAGGCGGGAGTCCTTAAGGTCGATGAGATAACGGAGAGAACCATAGAGGAGCATCTCTACTCTCCCGACAGCGACTACGCAAACGTAGATCTACTCATAAGAACAGGAGGAGAGCAGAGGCTGTCCAACTTCCTTCCTTGGCAGTCGGCAAACAGCGTAGCATACTTTTGCGACGTTTACTGGCCGGAGTTCCGAAAGATAGATCTTCTCAGGGCGATAAGGTCTTGGCAGGTTAGGAGAAGTCATATAAATAGGGGGTGAGAGGTGTTTTTCCATGACGTCGAAGGTGATGTACGAGTTCAAGAGGAAGCTCGAGGAGTTGGAGAGGTACAAGGGTAGGGGGACGGAGCTGATCACCCTTTACATTCCTCCCGGAAAGAACATAGCGGACGTTTCGAATCAGCTAAGGAGCGAGCTCAGTCAGGCCGAAAACATAAAGTCCAAGCAGACGAGAACGCACGTGATAGCGGGACTTGAGGCCATCCTCCAGAGGCTCAAGATGTTCAAGAAACCTCCCGAACACGGAATGGTGATAGTAAGCGGTGTCGTGGAAATAAACGGAAAAGAAAAGCACATAACGGAGATAATAATCCCTCCCGAGCCCGTTCCACTCTACAAGTATCACTGCGACTCCAAGTTCTACCTCGATCCCCTCAAGGAGATGCTAAAGGACAAGAAGCTCTACGGCCTGATCGTGCTCGACAGGAGGGAGGCGACGATAGGTTTGTTGAGAGGGAAGAGGATAGAGGTTTTGGCTTACACGACCTCGATGGTTCCCGGAAAGCACAGGCAGGGAGGACAGAGCAGCGTCAGGTTCGAAAGGCTGAGACAGATCGCCATCCACGAGTTCTACAAGAAGGTCGGGGAGAAGGCGAGCGAGGCATTCTTGCAGTACAAGGACGAGTTGCTCGGAATACTCATAGGAGGCCCGTCTCCAACGAAGGAGGAGTTTTACAAGGGGGAGTACCTGCACCACGAGCTTCAGAAGAAGGTGATAGGGCTGTTCGACGTTGGTTACACCGATGAAAGCGGGCTTTACGAGTTGGTGGAGAAGGCGGAGGACGCTTTGCAGGAGCTCGATCTCATAAGGGAGAAGAGGTTGATGAACAGGTTCCTTAAGGAGGTCGTAAAGGACGGATTGGCAGCGTACGGGGAGGACGAGGTTAGGAGGTATCTAACGCTCGGCGCCGTTGACACCCTACTACTGAGCGAGGATCTCAGGCTCGAGCGAGTTCGCTACCGATGCCCCGTGTGCGGGAAGGAGAAGGAGGTTACGGTGAGGGACGAGGTGAAGAAGAAGGTCGTATGCGAGTGCGGGGCTGAAATGGAGGAGGTTGAGAGGAAAGATGTTGTTTTGGAATTATCTGAGCTCGCAGAACAGAGCGGGGCGAAGGTGGAGATACTCTCGACGGAATCAGAGGAGGGAGCGATGCTTCTAAACGCCTTCGGCGGGATAGCGGCGATCTTGAGGTTCAAACCGCAATGAGGGGTTGCTACCTCCTATTCTTAAAATTCTACGAGCCCAAGGTCGTAAAGGTTGGAAGGTTGGGCGAGTTGGAGTTCTACGGTTGTTACGTTTACGTCGGCAGTGGGATGAACAACGTTATTAAGAGGGTAGAGAGGCATTTCAGAAGGGAGAAGGCGTTGAGGTGGCACATAGACTACTTGACCGTGGTCGCGGACGAGATGCACGCCCTCGTAATCCCGAGCGATGTCAAGATAGAGTGCGAGCTCGCCAGATTCTTCGCCACCCACTTCGAGGGTGTTAAGGATTTCGGCTGTTCCGATTGCGATTGTTACAGCCATCTGTTCCATTTGCAGGGGAAAATCGATAAAAGTTTTTAAACTAAGCGTTATGCCGAAGATTATGCAGGATTTCGTTCAGGAGCTCAGGCTTATCGAGAAGAAGTGGCAGGAGGAATGGGAAAAGGCCAAGATCTTCGAGGCCGATCCCGATGAAAGACCGAAGTTCTTCATAACGATCCCCTACCCCTATCTGAACGGTAACCTCCACGTCGGCCACTGCAGAACGTTCACGATAGGGGATGCGGTGGCGAGATACAAGAGG
>CAZQJR010000031.1:0-8545 GCA_964592825.1 uncultured archaeon
CTAATCGCAGTCTCGGTATCTATGAAATCCTGAGGAGCGTGGGCGTCGGTGTTTATGACGAGCTCGCAACCCACCTCCTCCGCAACCCTCGCCACGTGCCCGTTGGCCAAACAGTGCCCCTTCCTCGCGGATATCTCCAAAAACACCCCGTTCTCCTTTGCGAGTTCCGCGGTTTCCAAGTCTATCAAACCGGGATGGGCGAGGATGTCGATCTCCTCCTGAACCGCTGCGAGGTTCGTACCCTCCTTAACGGGCTCCGCGAGTGTTTCCCCGTGCACGACGACTATCTCCGCCCCCTCCCTCCAAGCCATCTCGACTGCCCTGCCTATTAGCTTCGGGGGAACGTGGGTTATCTCCACACCGAACAGAACGGGAATCTCGTAATCGTCCCTGAAATCCATCAACCTTCCAAGGCGATCCATCAATGGGCCGATGTTGGAGAAGTCCGCGTGGTCGGTGATCGCAACCCCCTCGTTCCCCATCTCCGCCATCCTCCTAACGATCTCAGATGGCAGAAGTTCACCGTCGCTGAACACCGAATGGACGTGAAGGTCGATCATGAACCGATTTCAAAACCTACATATAATATCGTTTGCCAAATCGAATCATGGATCTCGAAACGATCCTCAGGGATAGGGCGAGCGGACAGTCGAGGATAATCAGAATGACGCTCGAGTTGCTGAAGAAGACGAGAAGGAAGGGAGAGAGGATAGAGATCTGCAAGAAGATATGCTCGGCGCACAGGGCGATGGCGGGATTGAGGTGGGTGCTCGAGCGGTTGGAGGAAGGGAAGTCCGTGAGCGAGATAGAGGAGGAGATAGAGAGGATGGAGGCGGAGTGCGTGGAGAGGGTCGAGGGGATAGTCGAGGGGAAGATCGTGGCGACGATAAGCAGGAGTCACGTGGTGGAGAGGGCGCTTCTCAAAGCCAAGCACGTGCTCGCGTTGGAGTCCCAACCCGGCGGGGAGGGTCTGGAACTCGCGAGGTTCGTGAGGGGAAGGGGAAAGCTCGCCACGACCTTTCCTGACTCCGCTATGGGATACGTGGTCAAGGGTTGCGACGTCGTAGTCGTTGGGGCGGACGCCGTCATGAGGGACGGTTTCGTGAACAAGACCGGTACCCTCCCCCTCGCCCTGACAGCAAAGCACCTCTCCAAGCCCTTCTACGTCGCCTGTCCAAAGTACAAGTTCAAGGATGTGGATTTCGACGAAATCGTAGATCTATCCTTTAAGGAGGAGATGCTCTTCGAGTTCGTTCCCAAGGAGCTCGTCACCGAGTTCGTTACGGATTAGCAAAATTTTTCTTTTTTCGAATCGATAAAATCTCATGCGGTTCGTAATCGTCAGCGTGGGTAACGAGATACTCAGCGGGGACATTTCTAACACGAACGCAACTTACATGGCGAGAAGACTTACGCAAAAGGGGCACAGGGTCATAAGGATAATTACGGTTCCCGACTCCGTTGAAGACATAGCGGAGGAGGTGGACAGGGCGAGAAGGATGGCCGACTTCGTATTGGTGACGGGGGGACTTGGAGCCACGCACGACGACGTGACCACGGAGGGGATAGCGAGGGCTTTGGGTAAAAAGCTGAAGCTCTACGAGGACGTCTTCGAATCTCTGAGGAGGAAGTATCCGGAAGCGAACGAGGAGGCGTTGAGGAAGGTCTGCACGTTTCCTGAGGGATCGGAGGTTATAGAAAACGACGTCGGCGTTGCTCCGGGTTACGTGGTTGAGAACGTTGCGGTGATGCCCGGCGTTCCGGCGGAGATGGAGGATGTCTTCGAGAAGATCCTGCCGAGGTTCGGGGAAAGGGATTACTACGAGACGACGCTGAGGGTTGAGGGGTACGAGGAGAGGATCCTAAACCAACTCAACGAGGTCGTGAAGGAGTTCGAGGACGTTCAGATAGGATCATACCCAAAGCCGGGTTACGTGATAATAAAGTTCTCGGGCAGGGATAGGGAGAGGGTGGAGATGGCGAAGAGGAGGTTGGAGGAGTTGCTGAAGTCCAGTTCAAAAGGTTAATAAATGTGTATTGAAAGCTTATTTTATGAGTAGCGAAAGTGTAAGAGTGCAAGTGGTACTGACGAGGGAGCAGTACGAGATAATACAGATGCTGAAGGGGCTTATGGGGTCGAGCGATTCGGAGGTCGTGAGGAACATAATAATAGCTTGGCTTTCGGAGAAATCGATAATATCCGAAAGGCTCAAGGTTAGGCCGTAACATGAAGCCGTTCGTATTCATAAACGTCGCCTCGAGCGTAGACGGTAAGATAAGCGACGAGAGCAGAAGACAACTTAGGATATCGTGCGAAGAGGACTTCAGAAGAGTTGACGAGCTCAGGGCGGAGAGCGATGCCGTAATGGTCGGAATCGGAACGGTTTTGGCCGACGATCCCCGTTTGACCGTTAAGAGCGAGGAGTTGAGGAGGTGGAGGGTTAAGAGGGGGCTTCCAGAGAATCCGATTAGAGTTGTGGTGGACAGCAGGTGCAGGATTCCCCCGAACGCCAGAGTGCTGGGAGGGGAGGCGGAGACGATAGTGGCGGTGTCGAGGGTAGCGGATCGAAACAGAATCGAGAGGTTGAGGGAGAGGGCGGAGGTTGTCGTACTCGGGGAGAACAGGGTGGACTTGGTCGCTTTGATGAGATACCTACACGAAAGGGGGATAAGGAGGGTGATGGTCGAGGGGGGCGCTACGCTGAACTACGGCCTGCTAAAGGAGGGGCTCGTCGACGAGATCTACGTCTATTACGGAAACATGATCATAGGTGGTGCTAAAGCTCCTACCGTAGTCGACGGAACGTCTTTCGACCCGCCGGTTGAGCTCGAACTGATATCGGTCGAAAGGGTTGGGAGAGGTGTGCTTACGAAGTGGAGAGTCGTTTCCCGTCGATTTGGCCGTCGAAAAATATCTTAATGGCAAAGGAATTCGAAAACGTTATCTATTAGCAAAGTCATCATAGCACCATGGCGGACAAGGTGTATGTCGTCGGGCACAAGAACCCCGACACCGATTCGGTCTGTTCTGCGATCGTCGTCGCGTATCTGTTGAACCAGTGGAAGGAGAAGGGCGGACTTATAAAGATCGACGGAGAGGCCGTGCCGGTTATTCAGGGAGAGCCCAACCCCGAAACGAAGTTCGTCCTCGAAACCTTCGGAGTTTCGACTCCCGAGATAATGACCGACGCCGAGGGGAAGAAGGTCGTGCTCGTTGATCACAGCGAGAAGACTCAGGCTCCAGACAACATCGACAAGGCGGAGATAGTTGCGATCATAGACCACCACAAGATAGGAGACGTAACAACTCCAAACCCAATCCTCTTCGTGAACTTCCCCGTCGGATGCACAGCGACGGTGCTCAAGAAGCTCTTCGATTGGACTGGAATAGAGATACCGAAGGAGATGGCGGGGCTGATGCTCGCTTCGATTCTCAGCGACACCGTAATATTCAAGTCCGCCACAACGACGGAGATGGACAAGGCGATCGCAGAGGAGCTCGCTAAGATTGCGGGGATCGAGGACGTGACGAAGTTCGGAATTGAGGTCAAATCCAAGCTGTCCGACGTTAGCGGGTTGAGCGCGAGGGACATCATAACGAGGGACTTCAAGGACTTCGACATGGCAGGAAAGAAGGTCGGAATCGGCCAGATCGAGCTCATAGACCTCAACCTGATCAAGGACAGGGTGGACGAGATCTACGAGGAGATGAAGAAGATGAAGGAGGAGGGCGGCTACGCGGGAATATTCCTGATGCTCACGGACATAATGAAGGAGGGGACGGAGCTACTGGTCGTAACGGACTATCCGCAGGTCGTGGAGATAGCTTTCGGCAAGAAGCTCGAGGGCAAGAGCGTCTGGTTGGACGGAGTGATGTCGAGGAAGAAGCAGGTCGTTCCTCCGCTGCAGAAGGCCTTCGAGCAGGTCTAATTTCTATTTTTCTTTGTTTGATATTGGCTAACCGGGTGAGTATTCCTAAGTTTTATATACCTACGATTTAAAATTTTGTTAATGCTCATCGAATTACCGAAACATGCCGAGATATTCGGATGTATCAAGATAAACGAGGTTCAGAAGGTGCTCAAGCTCGAATCGGAGGAGGTTCAGTCCGAACTGCTCAGGGGATTCTCAAAGGAGGAGATGGAGGAAATACTGCAAAGAATGTGCATAGTCGTTCCGATAAAGGACGAGAAGATGCATCTTCTGGACGGTGTGCTCAGATCAATTCCCCTCGGATGCAGGATCGTCGTAGTTTCGAACAGTCAGAGGGGAGAGAGGGACATATTCAAGATGGAGAGGGATCTCGTATCTGACTTCTACAGGGTAACGAAGCACCCCATAGCCCTGATTCACCAGAAGGATCCCGGTTTGGGAGTCGCGTTCAAGGAAGTCGGTTACGAACACATACTCGACGAGAGCGGTTTCGTCAGGAACGGAAAGGCGGAGGGTATGGTCGTAGGGCTAATAATAGCGAAGATGTTCGGATCGGAGTTCGTCGGGTTCGTCGATGCGGACAACTACATCCCTTGCTCGGTGAACGAATACGTCAGACTGTACTGCGCCGGTTTGAGCATAGCGAACACCCCCTACACCATGGTCAGGCTGCACTGGAGGTACAAGCCGAAGGTGATAGAGGACAGGCTGTACTTCAGGAAGTGGGGGAGGGTAAGCGAGATTACGAACAAGTACCTGAACAAACTCCTCGCAGTTCAAACGGGATTCGAAACGAACATAATCAAAACCGGAAACGCGGGGGAGCACGCCATGACTATGAAGCTCGCCGAGATAATGGCCTTCTCAACCGGATACTCTATAGAGCCCTACCAACTCGTTTACCTCCTCGAGGAGTTCTGGAAGGGTGAGACGAAGTACAGGGAAGCTGTAAGTTCGGGAATCGATGTGTATCAGATAGAAACTCTGAACCCGCACATCCACGAGGAGAAGGGGGACGAGCACATAAAGGAGATGCTCCTCCAGTCGCTCGCAACGATATACCACAGCAAGCTATCCAACGAGAAGCTGAGGGAAGAGATAGTTGAAGAGTTGAAGAGGAGCGGGGTTATAAGGAGGAGGAACGAGATAAAGAAGAACAAGGTAATGCCGCCGATAGCGGAGATAGACGTCGCCGAGTTCCAGAAGCTGCTCGACGAATACTCCGAAACTTTTATATCTTTCGGTTAATCATAATCATTGTGATGAAATACGTCATCTTCACCGACCTCGACGGCACCCTGCTGGACTACGACTACTCGTTCGAACCCGCGAAAGGGGTCATAGAGAGGTTGAAGGATCTTAAAATTCCCATAATCTTCTGTTCTGCCAAAACGAGAGCGGAGCAGGAGTTTTTCAGGAACAAGATGGGCGTGAAGGATCCTTTTATAGTGGAAGACGGGTCGTGCATATACGTTCCCCCCAACTACTTCGGAAGGAGGATTTGGGAGTTAAGAGGGGGTTACGAGGCCAACGTGCTCGGAGTGGAGTACGAAAGGATAGTAGAGAGGATCGAAGAGTTGAGACGGAGGTACGACATTCTCAGCTACCACTTCATGAGCGTCGAGGAGGTTGCGAAGGTGACGGGGCTGAGCTTGGAGCTCGCCAAGTTGGCGAAGGAGAGGGAGTTCAGCGAGACCGTAGTCAGAGCGGAAGAGGAGGCTTTGGACGAGCTAAGGAGGGACTTCAACGTCGTGATAGGGGGGAGGTTCGTCCACGTTTACGGGAAGAATGCGGACAAGGGGAAGGCAGTTAGAACGCTCACCTCCCTTTTCAGAGAGCTTTACGGGGAGGTAGTGACCGTGGGGATAGGGAACTCGTACACGGACGAGCCCATGCTCAAAGCCGTAGACATCCCCGCTTTAGTTAGGAATCCAGACGGTTGGGCGGATTTAAGCGTGAACGCGTATAAGGCGGAGGGTGTGGCGACGTTGGGGTGGGTGGAGGTTGTGGAGAAGCTCGTTCTGAGGGGGATAAGGGGATGAAGGACGTGATTTACGTCGTTCCCCACACGCACTACGACGCGGTGTGGGTGTTCACGAAGGAAGACTATTTCTACATAAATATTGATTTTATTTTGAAGAGGGTCGTCGAGATCCTCGAAGAGTACGAGGACTACAAGTTCCTCATAGAGCAGACGTTTTTGCTCGAGGAGATAGAGAACAGGTATCCGGAGCTATTCGAGAAGATAAGGAAGTTCGTCAGGGAAGGTAGGATCGAGATAGCGGACGGAGAGTACTTGATGGCGGACACCATGCTCCCGCAGGAAGAAACGCTCGTCAGGGAGATACTCGTTGGAAAGAGGTACGTAAGGGAGAAGTTCGGGAAGGACGTTGAGGTGATGTGGCAGGCGGACAGCTTCGGTTTAAACGCTCAGCTTCCCCAAATCTACAGGAAGAGCGGTTACAAGTACGTCGCCTTCAGGAGGGGATGTCCGGAGATAAAGCCCTCCGAATTTTTGTGGGAGGGGTTGGACGGCACGAGGATAATAGCCCACGTATTCCCGTTGGGTTACAGGGCGGGACTGTACATAGACAGGTGGGAGGAGAGCTATCAGTTTTTGAAGGAGTGCGCCTTCTCCAACCACATCCTGATGCCCTCCGGAAGCGGATCGACGCCTCCGCAGGAGGAGATAGTGGAGGCGGTAAGGAGGTGGAACGAAACCCACGAAGGATCGGAGATGAAGATCGCCACGCCTATAGAGTTCTTCAAGGAGATAGAGAAGATCGCGGAGGATCTTCCGGTTAGGAAGGGGGAGATGTATTCCGGAAGGTTTTCCCCCGTATTTCCCGACACGGCGTCGAGCAGGATATGGATAAAGCTCAGCCTGAGAAGGCTCGAGTGCGACCTCCTAACCCTCGAAAGGTTCGACACCATATACCACCTGCTCAACGGAGGTGATCACAAGGAGGAGTTGGACAACTGTTGGAAGAAGATCCTTTTCAACGCCTTCCACGACATCCTCCCGGGCACAGGAGCGGATGAGGGATACACGGAGGTTAGATACAACATCGACTTCCTAAGAATGAAGATACCCCATCTGCTCGAAGACGTGCTGAGGGGAATAGTCGAGAGCGACTCGGACGGAACCATGAGCGGGGACATGGTCGTCTTCAACCCCCTCCCTTGGGAGGTCGAAAACTGGGTTGAAGTAGACCTGAGCTTCGACAGAGGTTACATATACGACATAAGGGGGGTTAAGTGCGGGGACGAGGAGAGGAAGGTTGAGCTCATAAAGGTCAGCAGGTACTACGACGGATCCATAGGGAGCGCGAGGATAGGTTTCGTTGCGAGGGTTCCGGCGATGGGATACAAGGTTTACAAGCTAATAGAGAGGGAGCCTATGGAGAACACGGACAGGTATCTGATCAGGAGCTCCACGGTGATAAACAATCGTTACTTCAGGGTCAACTTCAATCCAGAAAACGGGGTGATAATGGTCAGCAAGGGGGACGACGTGATAGTTTACGACGGAAACGAGATCGTTGTGGACAGCGAGGCGGGTGACCTATATCACCACTACGAGGACATCGAGACGCCCGTTAAGACGGAGGGCGGGGAGGGAATAAGGTTCGGAAGGTTCAAGGTTGACAACCTGAGCGTAGAGGAAACGCCCCTCAGGGTCATAATATCCGTCGACACGAAGTACTACTCCCTCATATGGCCGTACAGGTTGACGAGCAAGTGGAAACCGGTGATATGGAAGCACAACTACGTCACCTTCCACAAGAAGGTCATAATATACAGGGATCTTCCGAGGATAGACTTCGTCACGGTCGTTGAGAACAGGCATCCGAGGACGAGGATAAGGGTCAGGTTCAAGACGAACATAGACGAAGACGAATACGTTTGCGACATGCAGTTCGGGGCGATAAGGAGGAGAGCCAACACCTACTACCACATACCCAAGGATTGGGTAGAGAAGCCGTCGGGAGTTTACCCGACGCTCAGGTGGATGGACTACGGCAACGGACGATACGGCGTTACGGTGATGAACAGGGGAAACCCCGAGAACGAGGTAAGGGACGGATGCGTGTACATAACCCTTCTAAGGAGCGTCGATCTACTTTCGCACGGAAAGGAGGGGCCAGTGATACCCGTTTACGACGCCACGGAGCTCAACAAGAGATACGAGTTCAGATACTCCATATACCCGCACGAAGGAGACTGGAAGGATGCGAAATCGTACAAGATGGGTTACGAGTTCAACTACGACCTCATAGCACTTCAACTCAAGCCGAACGGGAAGTACAGGCCTGAAAGATGTTTTCTATGGGTAAAGCCCGAAAACGTGGTTTTAACGGCGTTAAAGATGTCAGAGGACGGGGATGACGTTATAGTCAGGGTTTACGAGGCGACTGGGGAGAAAACGAGGGCGAGGATAGAGTTCTTCAGGAGGGTGGAGGCCGTGAGAGTCGTGAACCTTCTGGAGGAGTACTCCGAGGAGTTCGACAAGGACGTTAGCGTGGACGGAAACGGAATAGAATTCGAAATAAACCCCTTCGAAATAGTAACGCTCAGGGTGAGGTTGGGTGATAGTCAACAGGAATGAGAT